>DASSCH010000127.1:0-8364 GCA_035697905.1 Nitrososphaeraceae archaeon | reverse complement strand
GCCTAATTCCATCTCTAGAATAGTAGTCAGAGCGGAGATTGTTCCAAGCCTTTAGTAATTTGACTGCCATAAAATGCTGGCGAATCTCTTCGTCTTTTGAGATCAAGGATTGATCAGTCTTCCGTATTGGAACTCTGTCTTTGATAAATTCGGCTACTAATTGATTTTGTATTAATGCATCGATTAGTCGTGAAGGTTCGACTGGGTTATCCATCATTGAATCCATGTGATATACGGCTCCAAGAGAGATGGTATCTTTATTAGTATACAAGAACCCTCCGCCTATATGATTCATTGTCACATCTCCCGCGAACAAATGCGCGGCCCCTTCCTCGCTTGTAACATTAAACCTTTCTTCTAAAATTGTTTCAGGAAGCTTGGCAACGACCTTTACTCCTTGATAAAGTTGTCCAGTAGAGAACTTGTTCCTTGCTCCGGTAACATCAGCTAGTTCAGAGTTTGTGCCATCTGCTGCGATAACTGCCTTTACTCTAAATGGTTCTAGCTCATCTGTCTCTATTACAGTTTCATTGCTACCCTTTTCCCATCTAACTGATCTCACATGGACCCCAGATATTATTCCTCCCCCCATTTTTTCTGACAAGTCGCTTGCCTCTTTGGCAAGCCATGGGATGAGTTTGCTTAGTAAGACAGAGTAGGCATAATTAATCTGATATTCGTGGACTGGAGTTAAATCAATAGAGTACAATTTATCCTTAGATGTGGCGTGCAATACATATTGCGTAATAGCACGCTCATAAGGAGCCTCGTCAATAAATTCTCTTCCAAACACATCTTCAATATTGAATACTCTACCATTTTTCGGCTTTTTAGAGTAGAGAATTCCTCCCGAAACATTCTTAGTTCCTGTAGTGCTCCCTGCTTCAAGCAAAACGGCCTGTTTTCCAAGATTTGAGAGTTGGCGTAGTGCAGTAAGACCACTGGTTCCACCTCCAACTACTGCAACATCATATCTTTCCATGTCTCAGGCTCTCTTCTCAATCATTAACGAATGTTTTTTTATGAGTTCGGTGAGGACGGGCAAGACTTGCTCCATTCGACCTTTTATGAATAGGTCAGATTCATCTCTAAATGCTGCATCTGTGTCAGGATTTATTACAACCACAAATCCTGATTCTTTCATACCTGCAAGGTGTTGAACCGCCCCGCTGATGCCTATGGCAACATATACTACGGGTGAAACTTTTCTGCCACTGGTGCCAATCACACGTTCGGGAATCATGTAGGAAAGCAGACGTTGATCCTTAGTCTGGTAAGGTCTCTTTGAAATTGGAAGAGATATACCTATTTCCGCATTGAGTGATTTAGCGAATTGTTCAATCAATTTGAAATTCTCTTCAGGAGAATCTCTTATCCCTCGACCATAACTAACTATGATTTTGCAACTCTCAAAATCAATAGTGGACTTGATAATGTTTCTACTTAAAACCTTGACTCTTAAATCTTCGTCGGAGATCTGGGGTTCAAAATCGATTATCGTTCCTGTCCGTTGATCATCCTTAATTATCGGCTCGAAGACACCTGGAATGATACTGCATGATTGCGGGTGGTATTCTCTGGCAATAGCAGGATTCCTATTGTCAAGGCATAAGATAGTAGTCCACAGAAACCCAGAGAAGTCTGGCCTATACATTTCGAGAGTTTTTTCGTATTTAGCGAGTTGACCTTTAGTTTTGTGTTCGTGCCTAATTTCAAGGTCCGAGATCACCAACTTATTGATATCTGATGCAAGTCCAGATTCGAGTTGCGCCATTACGGTTGAAGACAAATGCCGCCCCGTGTTATCCGCTGAAAAGAACATGTACCTGGGTTTTTTGTAGTATTCAGAATTAATTGAAGATATCGAACTCCCGACATTTTTGTCTTCAACTATTTGACATATTATCTTCGTGTACAATAGATTGGTATAGTGTCTTAATGAAGGGTCGTTTGCATACACGGCGACATCTGCACCAAACTTAATTAGATCCTCACACAAATGTCTAACATTATCGCCTAGTATTACAGCAACCACTTTTTCATGACTTGAGTATTTCATATTGAAATTATCCATGAGTCTTCTCGCTTCGCCTAGCATTTCCAAGCTAACTGGTACTGGAATGCCTTCTTCGTGCTCTATCACAACATAGAGATGTTGATAATGTTCAATCTTAACTAAATCCTCAGGGTTGGATTCTAATTTCTGTGTTGATTCGATCATTTTATTGGCGCCTCCGTCATAAGTTGAAGCAGTTTTTTCGCAACCATGTCGAGCTGAGCCGTGTCATTCCCGTCAATAAACTCGACTCTCCTCTTGGCCTTCGCCTTTGGAATTTTTTCTACTTTATACACAATCGTTGGCGAACCGGGGAGACCAACAAATCTAGGATCCGCGCCGAGACCTTCAGAATTATATATTTGAAGGTATTTTTCAAAATTGTCTGCCTTGCTTCTTGCTTCGTTGAGATTCCTAGCCAAAGAGAGCCTCTCCGATACTGTATTAAATGATGGTTTGTATGAAGGATCGGCTGATATGAAAACTGGTAGAGGAGCTTGAATCTCTTCTATCACATCATAAAAGCCGTATAATGAAATGAATCTTTTTGCTCGTATACTTCGACTCTCTTGATCGATATGGAAGTCGATAACATTCCCTATGAACGGATAACCCAATTTCCATGCAGTTTGTGGACCAGTTTGGCCAGTTTCGCCGTCTGATGCTCTATGTCCAGAAATAACGATATCGGCGCCCAAGCCGTTATTCATACGCGATACGCCTAATCTAAGCACCTCTGCAGTCGCTAAGGTATCCGCGCCGGCAAATATCCTATCACTATACAAATGCAATTCGTCTGCATTGGAAATGATTTGAGCCTGCCTCAACGCTTGATTAGCGATGGGTGGGCCCATCGTACCAATTGCCACTCTAGCGTCATATTTTACTTTACAATAAAAGGCGGCCAATGTGGCTGCAGCACTGTGAGGGCCAAGTATATTTTTGGTTTCTGCCCTGTTAAGAGTGCCATCTGGATTGTAGCTTACGTTTCCTTCACTAAAGTCCGGCTCTAATTTGACTATTACTCCCACATTCAATGGTCGTACTGGCATGCATTCTTAGCTACCCATAGATACCCTTTAAATGGCTTTTGGACAAGGCTCACAAGTTCTCTTAACAATAATAAGGCATAACGAGATTGGATTTTGGGTCTTAATAGTAGATAAAGAATTATGATTATGCGTTCATATCTACTGAGCTTGAGGTAAGCTTAAGGTCTGCTCGAGATAATACGAACGCAATTGTTCATATAAGATTCTCAATTCCTTGTATAACTCTGGCATTCTTGGCTCTAGCATAGTGTAAGCTAGATAAAAGTCCTCAGCCTCCAAAAGGTATCTTTTTATCTTCGTATAGACTACTGGGTTCTTATTCGTTGAAGCAGCATACTCGATGAACTTCATGTTATTTACCCGATCCAAAAGCTTGATGCATTTGAGGTCATACTCTGCATTGGCCAAATGAGCACAGTAATCCTGAAATCTTTCATGTTCGATGTCTTTCTTAGAGGCCTTACTCCCGTATGAATCCAGTGAGGGAGTTTTCAAGGTGTGAAGTACATTAAGCACGCGATTTCCAAACTGATATCGCAGATATGCGTCAAATCCATAAGATCTGGTTTCATAAAGATTGAGGATTCGATCGTTATCCTCTAGGACGTCATGTAGAACCGCGCTTGCAATCTCCACTGTTGTAATAACTTTATTATTCTGCCTATAATGAACTGTCACGTTTTTTGCCACTGGCCAAATATGGGTGTTTAAAAATGAAGAAACCCCATCCTCTCTCTTGACGCCTTCATGAACTTCTTCGGCGACAGCGATCGCGCTCTCAAGGAAACCATCTACTCGAATGTTTGCATCATTTTCTAAAAATGAAAGAAAAGATTCTTTGCTAAGCGACTCGATGGACAATTCCATGTTATGATATAAGCGAAGTAAAAGAAAAGGTTTGCTCGACTATTTTAGGTCATTTGAAAAAGGCCTAATTAAAGATTCGCTCGTTTGGACAGCCAACTCAGTCCCATTAATACATCAATTCAGTACCGATCAACATTCGAATTATGAGTTCTTCCAATGCCTTTAGGAAATCGCATTGCTTTAAGGCATAGTAAAGTCTCAGAATCTATACCAGACGATTCGTTCAACATGATCTTTTTCACCACCATCATAAGGATAGATTGTAACATTAGCTCAAGTTTTTTACGATCCGTTCAAGTGCGACCGCTCACGTTGAAATTGCCTGTTCATGTATCTCGTACGCTATTATTTATTGATCCAAATTGCATTAAGTGAAGTCACTTTTTTAGTAACTGCAGTGACCGCGGTCACTGCAAGTCTAGTTCTTACATGAAACGCAGTGGCATTTTGATTGCGATCCCGGTCTATAATCTTATGAAGAGATGTCCAATTCCTAATCATCGGCCCCAATTTTATTTTCTCGTTAATATATAAGGAACGATAATAACTAAAAAACTTAATAACATAGTCAAATGGATATCCAACTGAGGAGATTAATTTAGGCGCCTAGTGGACCTCGCAAGTCTCAAACCAATCCTACTAGTTCCAAATTAATTTCATTGATTATGATATCGGTTAACGCTTCTATCCTTTTTTGGGCAAATCAGAAAGTCCTTCATGTAGGTCATTGTTGCTCTCTTATGCATAGACCAATTTGCTTTCGAAGGGACCAGGTAATTTTACTGGTCGCCATCATGGTCCAGAGATCCTTGTCATTATTTTCTTTCTATTGAAATCTAAAGATACTAATTAATAAAATGTGGGATTTAATTAAAATAGCTTAGGTCTATCCATCGAATTGTTATTATCCTTTGCTAAATATGATTGCTCCAAGAGTACAAACGCCATTTCGAAATAAAATAAACATTGTGACTATTCGCATTTTGAAACAAAAACTCCGTCAACCAAATCGCTCTTGTTCAACACTTTAGACCAAGAAACACCTGTGTGGGTGAATCCTTTCCGCTGAGTTAAGTTTGCAAATAGTATTATATTCGCGTAATGATCTTTGTAAGGATGAATTGTCTCGGAGCCATATTAGGTCTGGTAAGTTCATGCTATCTCCGAATAGCTTTCCGCCAAGTGGAGATCAGCCAATTGCGATATCTAAACTCTCTCATGGAGCCTTAGAGAAGAGTGGTTGCCAAACTCTACTTGGGGTTACCGGAAGTGGGAAAACTTTTACAATTGCAAATGTTATAGCCGCTGTTAACAAGAATACTTTAATAATATCTCACAATAAGACGTTGGCAGCTCAGCTTTATACCGAATTAAAGGAATTTTTCCCCCAAAATAATGTAGGTTATTTTGTGAGCTTCTATGACTACTATCAGCCGGAGAGCTATCTCCCCCAAACGGACACCTATATCGAAAAAGACACCGAGATAAACGAAAGAATAGAGAAAATGCGGTTAGAGGCAACAGCAATGTTAATGTCTGGTGAGCCTACCATCATAATCGCTACGGTTTCATGTATCTACTCTTTAGGCTCTCCTGTTGAGTGGGATCAAAATTCAATATTAATAGACAAAAATTCTAGGATTGACCGAAAGTGGATTATTAATAAGCTTATAGCTGCTCGCTATGAAAGGAATGATCTTTCGTTAAAGGCTGGAGGTTTTAGAGTCCGGGGGGATACTATAGACGTTATTCCTGCATACTCAGAGGATCTTTTAAGGATAGAGCTTTTTGGGCAAGATATCGAAATGATGTCACTTCACGATCCCATCACCATGGATATCAAAAGAGAGATACAGAGAGTGAAGATATTCCCAGCCAAGCATTACGTTGTTGGAGACGAAAGAAGACAATCTGCTATAACAGCTATACGTGAAGAGCTTGAAGAATGGCTACCAAGTCTCCCTTCTGAACTTGAAAGGCACAGGCTCACCTCCAGAACTAATTATGATACAGAGATGATACAAGAGTTGGGGTATTGTCAAGGTATTGAGAATTATTCTAGACATTTCGACGGAAGAAAACCCGGTGATCCTCCGTATTGTCTATTGGATTTCTTTGGTGAAGATTTTATACTGGTTATAGATGAATCTCATGTTACTATTCCGCAGTTACATGCAATGTTTAATGGCGATTATGGAAGAAAGAAAACACTTATTGATTATGGATTTCGACTCCCAAGTGCAGCAGATAATCGACCTTTGAAATTCAAAGAGTTTGAACTGTATATGAACAACGTAATTTTCATTTCCGCTACCCCAGCCGATTATGAATTGAAACGGAGCTGGCAGGTTGTCGAGCAATTAGTAAGACCAACCGGCTTGGTTGATCCTGTAGTTGAGGTGCGAGAAGCTCGGAATCAAATGCAAGACCTAATCCAAGAGATTCGTAGGCAGATAAAGAGGAAACAGAGGACTCTTGTCACAACGTTGACAAAGAGGATGTCAGAAGATCTTGCCGATTTCTTGACTAAAAAGAATATTAGAGTGAGGTATATTCATTCGGAGATTAAAGGCCTGGATAGAACCGAGCTTCTGCGTCAATTGAGGATTGGAGAATTCGACGTATTGGTGGGCGTAAACCTACTTAGAGAAGGCCTTGATCTTCCTGAAGTATCATTGGTCGCAATTTTAGATGCTGATAAGGAAGGCTTCCTGCGGAATTCTACCAGCCTTGTGCAAACTTTTGGAAGGGCTGCCAGAAATATTGATGGAAGAGTTATACTTTATGCGGAGAAAGTCACTGATTCTATGAAAAGGGCAATTGGTGAGAGCGATCGGAGGCGTGAAAAGCAGGTTGAATATAATACGAAAAATAATATCATTCCAAAATCCATAGTGAAACCCATAACAAGCGCTGAGAATGATTCCATGGATGTGAATATCAAATCAATGAGCAAATCGGATCTTGCTAAACTTGCAAGCAATACAGAAACACAGATGATAAAAAATGCAGATGATCTCAATTTTGAACGTGCAATTGAACTGAGAAGTAAATTATACAAATTGAAGAGAGCCTTAGGAGAACCTGTAAGTTAAAGGACGGATATTATCCATGGTTGACAGCATAATCGTAAAGGGGGCACGCGAGCATAATTTGAAGAATATTAGTGTTACTATCCCAAGGGACAAAATAGTAGTTTTTACTGGCCTTTCAGGCTCAGGTAAATCTACTCTTGCATTTGATACAATCTATGCGGAGGGACAACGTAGATACGTGGAGTCACTATCAGCCTACGCCAGACAGTTCTTAGAATTGATGGACAAACCTGATGTCGACTCTATTGATGGACTTTCTCCGGCTATTTCGATTCAGCAGAAAACAACAAACAAGAACCCGCGTTCTACCGTGGGCACAGTTACAGAGATATACGACTATCTACGTTTGCTGTACGCTCGAATAGGAATTCCGTTCTGTCCCAATTGCGAACGAAGAATTAGTCGACAATCTACTGAGGCCATTAGTGATTCGATACTTACATCTTTTAATGCAAGAACTGGGATTCTGCTCGCCCCATTAATACGAGAGAAAAAGGGATCTTTTCGAAAGCTACTGGAAGGCCTAAAAAAAGACGGATTTCCAAGGGTTAGAATTGATGGCGTATTGACGAATTTAGATAGTTACGCCAACAACAACCGGCTAGCTGGTAATGCCGAAAGTGAGTCAAATTTGCCTGTTTTGGATAAGCAAAAGAAACATTCCATCGAGGTGGTTGTAGACAGGCTCGAGGTTTCCAAGGAAGAGAGAGCCAGAATAATTGAATCAGTTCAATTGGCACTACGTTTGGGTAACGGGTTGGTAGCTATGCTACTTGAAAACGAGTTACATCTCTATTCTCAGCAAAATGCATGCCCTAAATGCGGACTAAGCATGGCCGATTTAGAGCCCCGCTCCTTCTCATTTAATTCGCCATTTGGAGCTTGCAAAGTTTGCAATGGATTAGGCTTCAAGTTAAAATTCGACCCTGATTTAATAATTCCTGATAGGTCCAAAAGTATACTGGAAGGAGCCATCAAGCCTTGGCTAGGACGATTCGCTTCTTTCAGATCTTCTAAACTCAGAGACGTTGGTAAACACTTTGGTTTTAATTTGAATACGCCCATCTCAAAATTTACTGACGATCAGCTTAATGTAATCCTTTATGGGACCGATAGACGTATTCAATATATCTACAGGTCGAGAAATTCGGAGAGTAAATGGGAATACACTGGAAATTTCGAAGGTGTTATTCCCAACATGGAAAGGCTATTTGGTCAGACGGAATCCGATTCAAAGCGAGAAGAAATAGCCAAGTATATGCGCGAACACCTCTGTGAGTCCTGTAGGGGAAAA
>DASSCH010000126.1:0-2462 GCA_035697905.1 Nitrososphaeraceae archaeon | reverse complement strand
ATGCAGAAAGAGTTCATAAATGTTGCTGCCCACGAATTGAGGACTCCTATCATGCCTATTCTGGGTGAGGCACAGTATATAGAACGTCAATTTATGGCATCAAAGCCCTTGGTGGCCGTGGACAATGAACAGGTTGAATCAATCATGCGCAACGCTAGAAGACTAGTAAGGTTGGCTTCAGACATTTTGGATGTTACCCGCATAGAAAGTAAAAGCCTACAACTTAATAAGGAACCATTTGATCTCGATCTCCTTATACATTCAGTTTTGGAGGATACGAAGAACGCTTTGAGGGCAGACGAAGAGAGATCAAATCAAGTTCAACTTCAATACAATTCAACAGGGGCAATCCAACTTTATGCTGATAAGGGAAGGATGTACCAAGTGATTTATAATCTTCTCGCTAACTCAGTAAAGTTCACTCAGGCGGGGTACATTCGTGTTACCATCGAAAAGAATTCTCATGGCATTGTGGTCAGTGTGACAGACACCGGTATGGGAATCGATTCTGATATTATGCCTAGGTTATTTACAAAGTTCTCGACCAAATCGGAGACTGGAACTGGGCTGGGTCTATTCATATGTAAGAGCATAATAGAAGCCCATGGGGGCAAGATTTGGGCAAAAAATAATATTGATGGTAAAGGTTCAACATTTAGTTTTACAATTGCTTGTGGTATTGTTCATACCACAAACCACCTATCTGACAGTTGACGAAGAAGGCAGACGTATATTGTTCATTACCGCTACTTCTTGACACCTCAAACCAGAAATATCACTTCGATGCTGTTTACTATCTAGCTCGAAGTACTAAAATGATATCGTTAGTTGATCGCGCCGGCAAAAGTGCAGAAGTACGCCCAATACTACAACATAATTCACTAAATGGTTTATCTCCCAACCATTTTCAGAATACTCTCTATAATCTTGTTGTGTTCTGCATTAACCTCTGTGGTTACTAGTAGCAAGTGATTTTGTTCTAATGGAACAGTTATTCTCTTGATTTTCTCATACTCAGCCATCGCATATCTCCCTTCTCCTATTTTTGAGGCGAGAGAATTCCGTAATGCCCATCTCGCCAAGGCCTGCAAATTTGATCGTTTTGTTTCGTCTGGGGACAAGTAATTGGTTATTCCTTCTCTTTGTCCACCATATTTTATTACTCCTGAATCGTCACAGACACCAGCAAACCTCACTCCAGATTCCAGATCGAGAACATCCTTACAGAGTCTGTCAAAATCCATAATTATGATATATTAGCGTCGCGGATCTAATAAGCATTGCCACCGCCGTTTAGAGTTGAATCTGGACAATTTGAAATCTAGCCTTTCAATTACTTTGGTTAGAGAAGCTTAGAATGCAACAGTAAATCAAATCCAATGTGACGACCTTTTCCATTTCTTCTTTCCCGTAAGTCAGGTTTTTTTTGATAGTACTGGTTGTCGAATTTTACCAACGGAAATCTGGTAGCCCAAATAATCTTTCTTTGTTCTTCAACTTGGTCAACAGAATAATTACAAAAAAGGAAGGTAAAAGGAAACGCTCAAATTGTTTAACACGGAACCTCAAGGAGGAGTACTAAAATAGCCCATGGTAAGGTTCCTGGATCAAGAACGCTTTCTTCACCGGCTAGTTGATAACTCTTACAGGGCATTGGATAATGGAGCATATGATTTCAATACCTCGGATCTCAGGTCCCACGATATTCTGGATCTTAGAAAACGCATTGTCTCTTGTCCATACGTACCTATCATAGGCGAAATAAAATACCGTTCGCCCTCCCACGGAATTTTGATAGATAAGAAATTTCCACCTTCACACATAGCTGAAATCATGATAAATTCTGGAGCAGTAGCAATATCAGTTTTGACTCAGCCCTATGAATTCCACGGTTCTATATCCCATATCTCAAACATTAGACATAAAATAAATGCTCCCATTCTCATGAAAGATATAGTTGTCAGTGATGTACAGGTTAGTCTGGCCAGAAAAATTGGAGCAGATAGCATATTACTTATCAAATCAGTCTTCGATAACAATTTGGCAGAGGGCGATATAGAAACGTACCTAGATTACGCAAATCGGATTGGGCTGGGGGCAATCGTTGAAGTACATACTCCGTTAGAATTTGCTGAGTCAATGAAACTAATAGAGAGTTCAAGCAATAATATCATTGGGATAAATAATCGTGACTTGGATACTCTGGATGTCGATACATCAGTAACGTCAGAGATCCTTACCAATCAGAGCAAGGGTAAGAATGTGGTAATAAGTGAAAGTGGAATTTCAGATTCACGAACTGTCCGCGAGCTTAGGAAAATTGGAGCAGACGGGTTTCTAGTTGGAACAAGTCTCATTCAGTCGTCAGATATTGGGCACAAAATGGAAGAGTTAGCTCAAGCAATCTAAGTGTGACTTGATATTCCTTCTTGCATTCGGGAGAAAAGAATAGACTAATCGCA
>DASSCH010000125.1:0-6698 GCA_035697905.1 Nitrososphaeraceae archaeon | reverse complement strand
TCTTGTTGAGCAAGGATTGTGAAATTATTACCAGACATTGCGAAAGATATAGAATAAAGAGCAACGGCTGCTACTGTACCTATTAACAGCATTCCAAATATTGTTAGACATCTAAGACTATAGTTTGACATAGAACAATAGCTACTATGTGAGTATTTAGGCATTATATATACGATTCGTACGTGAGTCCTAGAATAGGAACCTCTGTTAAATCAGATTTGTCTTCTTCAAAAATCATCTAATGCCAGAACATCAAAGATACTCTCTAACTAGGAACGTCAATCCATGAAGCGTTCTAGGCCTTCATTTGAAGTAGCGTATTCAAAGCCAAAGTATCCCTCCGGTAACAAATCAAAGTGGGAGGGAAAATGTTTTGAACAGTAATAGTTGGTGCATTTTTTACACTGAGTGATTGGCTTGTTAAGGCACTTAACTATTCCACATATGCCTTCATTCCTTGACCGATCGGGTCCATTCATTCATCTCTTTTTCTTCATCTGAAAAGTTGTAAACGTTTCCCCACACCATTATTCAAATCTCCATCGTCGTGTTAAGAAGAAGAGTGGCAATTGCATTTACATCCAATACCACCAGCAAAACTATGGATACAATACTCATGCCTATCTGACAGACAATCAAGTGACAGTAACTCATTAACCTATGATTATCATAGTCGGAGTTCCTAAAAACTCATACGCATCCATTGGACTTGGATTTCTAACTGTAAAGTTTTACATTCAAATCGCGATTACACGCATAAGTAACCCAATAAAGCATTCTTTTTTTATTACAACAGGCTTACAATGCCGTTAGACCATTCGATGTTACTCCAAGTAAATGCCTCTGTAATCGTAGGCATATTTATTTTCTTAACCTTAATGGAATATTCTGGCCGCAAAAATAGATTGGATTATTAAAGAAAATATCTAAGATTTTACTAGGGTTCCCAATCTACCTAATCGGTATTAATTAAAAGTGAAAGCAGCAATGCAGTCATAGGAATATGTACAACGGAAAGATTAACAAACGAACTCTAGTGGCAGCGGCACTGGGAATTATATTACTTGCAACAACTGTAGTATCGATTGGAACAACTGAAGAAAAAGTATTTGCGTACAAGAAAAATCAAGCAGCGTCACTTGCAAATGGTTGTGGGAACGGTGATGAGCCATTTAACGTCTTGTGTCAGAATTTATTATCTCAAATCCAAGGTGATGGAAATGCTGTAAATATCATTGGTCTACAGACAGGAGGAGAAAGAACAACAACTCCAACTGAACCAGAACCAGAACCAGAACCAGAGCCACAGACATGTGAAGAGTGTTTTACAACATTCCTTTCGCCTGATGAACAAGCAGAATTTCTGCGTGTGATGGATGAATCTTTTGACCAATTTACACCAGACACGGATTTAGGAGACATTTGTATACTCACAACGCAGGCTTTTCAAATAGATAACTTCATTGCTGGAGTGCTAGGAGCAGGAGTACCGGAAGGTGGAATTCCAGGAAATAACCTTGTTCCAGGAATGAACCTTGACCAGGATAGGATAGACGAAATAGTAGAGTGTTTGCATAGAGTGCTCGGATTCTAGGATGGATGGAATAGAAGTCAGATAAGTCGCACAAGGCTTGCTCCTTTGACTATCCCATCTTCCCATATTCTAGGCATTTAGAGTTAGAGGTATTTTAAGATATTTGTAGTATCTATACATAGATGTATTTATTTATCGATTTCAGTGATTTTCTTTGAAAGATTCTGATTATCAGTTACTTTTATGGAAAATCCCCTTTCCTGTCAACATTTACTATCATTAGCACCAGAATAATAATGACAATCTGAAGGCATCAAACAAATCGTCATGCGACTCGCACTGGACTTCTTAACTCAGACCACTGACGAAATAATATTTTACTTCCCCTATTTTCTTATTTTCGTTACCACAAATATCACATAACCAACGTACTGAATGAGCTAGACAGTACCAGCCTTTCTCCTTAGTACTAGGTTGCTTCAGTCATATTGTTGCTGTTGCTGCTGCCAGTTTCATTTGCTCCAGAAGGCGTCGTAGTAGTCATATTACTGAATGCGGGAGCTAAATAGGGATATGAAAGCCCAGAATGAGCTGCAAGCCAAGCATACAGATCTGCTAAAACATAAGGTTCAATTGGTCCATCTCCAGCGAACCACTGAGACGAAGGGTAGAAATTGTGCCCCAGATTGGGATATGTTATCAACGTATGGTCAGGGTGATTTACGTCAGTTAGCCTTTGTTGTAAGAGAAATGCTTGCTGAACGGTAGTTTGACTATCGTTTTCTCCATTAAGCAGCATGACACCTATAGATTTGGAGACATTACCAATAATGCTCAAGTTAGGTATTAACATTTGATGAGATTTCATCCACACAGGACATCCCACAATATTGTTGCATTTAGTATTTAATGCTGTCATGTCCGAAATATTTAATGCTGTCACATTTTCATAAGATTTTATCAATTCAGGTCTAATTTGTTTCTGAATACTTACGTGATCAGTAGCACCAAATTTCTCGAATAGGCTGTCAGTTATAGCCTTGGTATTATTAGTTAATGCCGCATAGATTGGGACTATGAATTTGAACGGCAGAGGGTCCTTTGCCATTTGTTGTATTGATACAAATCCAGTATGATTTTTGTCCAATACTTGTGTAGCGTACAGAAAAGGCAGGTTTACTGCTTGGTTGTACAGTATATCTTTTTCCAAGTTCTGAGCCATTGTACCCATAAGGACAATGTTCTTCACATTGGTTGAATTATCAATTGCTACTCTTGGAGCAATAACTGTGCCTTCACTATGGCCAACTATGCTTGCCCTTTTAGGATCTACTTCAGGCAGTTGAATAAGAACATTCAAGGCTTTCTCTGCATCATGTATTAGATTATTGACTGTAATGTTTCCCCAAATATTTGGGTCAATGATAGTATTGTTTACACCATTTGTACCTCTTTTATCATATTGAAGTACTGCAAAGCCTCTTTCTGATAGATATGGAGCTAACTCCGGCATCGGCCGACCTGGACCAGCTCCCTGGATAAGCAAGACTCCAGGAAATGGTCCTTTTCCAACAGCAGGATAAGTTAGCGTAGCATTAGTCTTTACTCCATCGCCTAAATCAATAACCATATTTCTATATTTTGTTGTTTGCAAGTCTGATTGAGCATGAACTACTAAAACTGTAATACTAAATAACAGTACTACAGAAGAAATTGCCATTATTATAAACAACATTTTCATTGGACCACCACATTTCCAACCAAGAGGAATTACTTAAAAGTTGCTTATTTGCTGCCTCCAAAGGTATAAGGTAGCTGTTGGAGTTCGTACTCGCATATCGCAAGTCATACGAAGTAAAGATTACTGCGATCAGTTAGGTTGTCGTCGCAGTAATAGTAACAATCCGTTTCCTACATTAAGTCAATCAATTAATTAAGCAATAAGCTATCAAAACCACTACTCAGACTCACCCAAAAGTTTGAACTATTCTACTAGAAATTAATATTGATCGGGATGTCATACAAACACTAAACTCAATTTAGCCCTTTTGAGCCCAGTATTTACGTCAAATATGGTTCACACACCCTCGGGCCCACCTACTATGTGATTCATATATTTCTGGACACCTTAGATGTATCAAATGTACATCAGATGACGAATAATGGCCAGGATGGGAGACGACATTTTCATGGGGTAACCGAAGAGAAAGGAGCTATGGGATACTTCAACGTAACAAATGCATCTGCGAATGCTGTAGGCGGAAACGATATAGCTATTACAAAATCTATAAACATGAATGATTGGCGATGAATTTGACAAAGAGCCTACAGAAAGCGGATCCACATGGAAAGATAACATCATTAACTAAGACTAAGCAGGCAAGGATGCAAACGGAAATGCAGCAGCAAGAAAATGCTTCTTCCACGTCTACAACAAATGATGAAACGACGCAACCCATCTCCATTGTCAATGTAGCGACTAACATGGGCAGCAAGGCATCTTCGCCAAATCATATCAACATAAAAATTGGTAGTACAGTTATCTGGACTAATAATGATAATAACATCCACACTGTTACGTCAGGAACACCTAACACTCCTTATGTGAGTCAAGTATTTGATTCAGGTTTAACATCCCTAATTACTCCATCTAAAAACCACTCCCACAAGTTTACCGATATTGGATACTTTTCTTACTTCTGTAGACTACATCCTACTATGGTGGGGAAAATAGAGGTGGTCCAATAATGCTCAGGCAACTTCACTTTACTACTAGTAGTGATTATGATTAAAGCGATTGTCTGTTTTCCCTCATTGATAACAACAAGTAGTACAACCGGCATTCAAGAAGCTCAGATAGTAGTCAGATAGAGACTACTTAAACCGGTATTCAAATGCACTTCCAGTAAAGTTGTCTCAAGTATCTAAATCATTGTATGCTCAGGAGATTTTTAAGTTCCAGAACAATAGTCTGGAATTCGCACAGCCATTAGTAAACGAATGTGAATCACCTCATTATCCTTCCCAAGCCGTGCCATCAAATTTGTGCCATCCCTCCATCTACGAACAGTTCGATACCGGTGATAAAACTACTGTCATCAGATGCTAGGAACAAGACAGCTTTTGCAACTTCATCTGGCATCCCCATCCTTCCAAGCGGCACTTTGCTCGCGAGGTTAGTCTTTATCTGATCAACCTCCTCCCTTGTTCGCGCCAAGCCATTGAAGGCCGGCGTGTCAATAGGACCAGGACTTATAGCATTTATTCGGATCCTGCGGTGTTTTAGCTCGGCTGCCCAAGTGCGAGCAAATGATCGTACGGCGGCTTTGCTTGCACTGTAAACTGATGTCGCCTCGATTCCTTTAGATCCTCCAATCGAAGCATTTAGAATGATCGAGCCACCGTCCCGAAACAGAGGAAGCGCTTTCTGCACAGTAAACAGAAGACCCTTAACATTTACACCGAATATTTTATCAAATTCAGCTTCGGTAATTGTTCCGAGTAGAGATAATTCGCCAACACCAGCATTAGCGAACAGAATATCGATCATACCTTTCTGCTCCTTCACTTTGGCATACAACCGATCAAGATCTTCAAGGTTTGAGACGTCACCTTGGACACTACTGACGTTTTCACCGATCTGCTTGACGGCTGCATCAAGTTCACTTTGGCGTCGACCCGTGATGAAAATATATGCACCCTCTGAGACGAACTGCTGAGCTGTGGCTAGGCCTATGCCACTGTTTCCGCCGGTAATCACTGCGACTTTACCCTCAAGCTTTTTCATGATTATATTGCTTATTGCCCGGGACTCTAATATATAGCACAAGTAAAACCGATTACTACCATGACTATGCGACTGTTTAAGAATCTATTATCGTGGATGCACTCGTACATGCACTCGTACAGCGTATCAAAGCAGAATTAGAATTGATAACTCTCCTTATCTCTAATACTTTAATATCAGTATTGTCGAGATACGTATTTGGTACGATTAGTCATGCTTTCTGTCTTGGGGATTAGATTCCTTGACCGCCTCGACCTGACTTTTTAAACCGAAACATCACCATTAAGGCATTACATCTCACATACCGGTAAGGAGCCCCTTTACCTACGGGAATCTAACCCCGTCGAGTGTCAGACCCATTTAACTTTGTCTTTGAAGCAAGACCCTAACCTTGGTTAGAGGAGGATTAGTATTATACTTTCACTTTTAATATTGCGCTTTGGTCCATTCGGCTCATCTTATTTGCTGAATCTTACTAACGACGTTTACAAAGATATATGTTTAAATACACTCGCAATGAGCGAATCATAGGATGCCAAAGTTTCTGGATGTACATCCCATGAAAGGCTTTGATGAAGAAACCTTAAGAAAATGGACCATGCCTGCTCCTGCGGATAAATTTGGTGTCAAACCTGAGAATATTTTTTACAATAAAGAAGAGGACAGATTCTTTTGTCTTCTTGATGCTCCCAACAAGGAAGCGATAGAGAAACATCATGCGAGATTTGGATTAAAGTGTGAATGGATTACAGAAGTACAAACAACAGCATAGGGCGTGTGCCAAGAGAAAGATGACTACAAGAGACTATAAGGTAATAGAACATTTACATTACAACAATGGGGGCGTTAATATCAAGTTTTACAATTTTTTCTACCAACTCGTAACCGTTTATGGAGGGATTCTTTGTATCAGCAAGCCGGCTATAATTGAAATAGAAATTGTTGGTTAATATACAACGACTACAACATAATTCTATAAACTGAATACATTTTTTGAATTATGTCATTTAGTCTGATCCCACAATTTAAGTCAAAAATGGTTCACACACCCTTGCGAACGTCAATCTTGTCCCCTTTATTTACACTTAGAACGCCTCTGGCTATGTCATGATATCTCATTTGATGAAATCCTGTTCTCTGATCTGTGTCGGTCGGGATTTCGTATTATTTATGCCTCTAATACCCGACAGATTTGTTACCTAATATCGACTTAAATGTACCTTGCAACAAATCCATTAGAGTATGCTTTCTGGCCAGTTGCGTGAAGTCCAAATGCTTGATGTTCAGCTTCATCAAACATTTGCTGTTTTTTATTTGTGTTACAGTCAAGTCTACGATTTGATACTTCGAGTGCACTTGCTCTTCTTACCGTGGGAC
>DASSCH010000124.1:0-4132 GCA_035697905.1 Nitrososphaeraceae archaeon | reverse complement strand
CCAACACCAACACCACCACCAACTGCAACACCAACACCAACACCAACACCAACTGCAACACCAACTCCTCCAACCCCTATCATCATTACTAACATTAACAACAATCAAGTTACAGTAAGAGATGATGGTGGGTTTACAGTGCAAAACTTTGCTGGAGCAATAACAACTACACCTGACTGTCCTCCACAATCAGCAACCGTACTTTTGGGTCCATCCACAATGGAAGATGGTGGAGCAAGAATACTTGCAGCATTTGAACCATGTATTCTTACTGGTGGAACAGTAGTGCTTAACCTACCAGATGAACAAGGAATACAATTGGTAGCATCAAACATTGCAGCAGGACAAACAACTCAATCAGCAGTACTTCCTATACAAAGAGTGGCTCCTATAACTGAAGGCCAAGCACTCTACTCTATCACATTAAGTGAACAGATGACAGGTGTAGACCCTGCCACAGGAGCTGAAGTAACGCTAAATGGTAACATCAACTCATTGTTCCTCTTGAACCTTGCTGGTCAGCAAGTTGAACTTAGTGGCGACAATAGCGTAGCGCTAAACGCTATACTTCGAAGCTAAAAATAATGCAAGTAGGTGTAGGAGAGTCCATTTTTTTTATTTTTTTAAGAAAAACAAAACTTGTGTAGATCAGTACTAATTTTGCCTGAAAAAGAGCGACTTGAGGGATAAGAGTTAAGCGATTCTAGTCGCACAATCACCAAGTTTCAGTTGATTCTGAACAGTTAAAACTCATTTTCAGAATCTATCTGTGTTTTTCAAACCTTCGAACAGGCAAAATCGAAGCCAGAAGTAACAGAGCTCTTTCCTTTCGAACAAATCGGAAAAGTCGGATTTTCTTAATAATGATGACGGATAGAGTCGCCAATGCCAAGTTTCCAACTATAAATGGTGCGACTCCTAATTTACAATAGATGTAAAGATCATACTCGCATGGGGCATTTCCATAAGCAGTCCAGGACCAAGATGTGTTAAGATATTGTTGAGGAAAAATCGTTGTCACGTAGTCTGACATTAACGCCTTAGCGTGTAAGATGATAGGAGAATGAGACGGCGACCATGTGACAAAATCCATATAATTAGGATATATCGAAAGCCCCTCCATCGTCCAGGCATACATTAGCCCATATTGAAACCATACAAGGATAGCGCTCAAATTTATGTAAAAGCCTATCAAGCATAAACCGATTACCATTGACTTGAGGAAATGTCTTTTTCTTAACTGAGGGAACAAATACGCCAATACAATGATTAGAAATGGGATGGTTGGTACTAAGTATCTAGGCCCCCAAGCTATGCCACCGCTCCATGAGGTAGGCTCGGAACCAAAGGATAGGGTCCCTGTGTAAAGCCATGTTGAAATAAAAATGTAAAGGCAGAAGAAGAGCAGACCTTTGTTTTCCTTATACATATACTTTGCTCCAAGCGGTACTAGGATGACAAGCGGAAAGTAAAATATTAAGCCAGAGCCGGGGCTAACCAAGAGGCCTATTAGCCCTGTCCAGCCATCATGCGCCTGTAATGTAGAGAAATATCCATATCCAAACTCTGTGAACGAATTAAATCTGGCGAAGTTTGTTAGCCCAACAAGGAATAAGACCGCCCCTAGCGATGTGGTTAAAATAACAAAGTTCGACTTTTGTTGTCTCATTACTGCGAAAAAGGAATAGAGCAGAAATGCCGGAGTATAGATAATGCTTATGGGATGTGCAAAAACAGATAGCCCTAGAATTATCCCGGTTAATCCGGCCAGGAAGCGTACATGTTTGGTTTTTAGAACTGTATAAAGACATATAAAAGAGCCATTTCTGTGCCGAATTAAGAGAAGAAGATACAGAGATATGGCTAATAGAAGTCCTTGTATGGGTTGTACCCAAAACGTAGAGTTGTATGGCCAGACAAAAGTACAGACAGCAAATATAAGACTCAGAACAAATGCAATCCGCTTTGAATTCTTTATTTCTATTATGATGTAAAAAATTGTAACAGCAGTCAAGGACAAGAATAGTGAATTAACAAGCAACCCTACGGTTGCAAATGGGGAGACTGATAGGAGAGTAGCAACATAATAAAAGGGAACAGCAGTTGCTGACAACAAAAGTGACCTGACAGTATAGACAGGTTCAAGAGTAACATTTTGAGGGTTTTTTCCTGTTTGCAGTGCCGTATTTGCGTAAACGGTATAATTTACATTAAATCCAAGCCCTTTTACACTTGGCACAGTAGGATCCAACTTAGCGGTGTGTTTGAGTGCCATACTCTCTGTGACAAGAAATGCTTCGGTTCCGTCCCACCAATCTACATGACCACCACTGCTCAGAACATTAAGGATGAAGAAAAATGCAAAGACGAGAAGGATCAATTTCAAGTCTGATGAATGAATGGTTGACAATCAGACTAAGCTTTGATTACTCCTATATGTTCATTATTGTAAAGTTTTTGTCAAGCATTCTTCGTTGTTCTAGCAGATGTAGTCGGCGTTCCAAGTTTGGATCTTTGGAGTCGTGGTTCTAAATTTTCCGTGCCACATGGCTTATTTCTAATGCATGCGTAGGGAATATCCCAACAAATATAGACCCTATTGTGCACGCCTAGTATACCAGTAACTCGGGTGGTCATTCAAATTGCAGTTATCACAAGGCGAAACACCAAATCAGGCGTAGCGGAGGTGGTTGGACTACATTAGGATCAATCATGAAGATTGATTGGAGAACGAAGAGCAAATATGAATATGATTTCCATGCCTGCGATCCTCGTCAACCAGATGGAGAATGTCCTTTCGACTACTCAGGATTTATGCAGTTTCGCAGGGAGGCACCCCTAGGTGTTCCCCGTCTCGTGTGGCGAAGAAGCACCCTTCGTCTCCCTCTGCACTAGTCGTCGTCGCGTTCGATTCTAAATCCTATCCTGACTTCTGTTTGGTACTCTTGGATTTTCTGTTCTTCTATTCTTACCGTAGTACGACCCAGCTCGGCCCATTTCAAATTCTTCACAGTTTTTGCCGCTTCATCGATCGCATTCTTAACCGCGTCATCCACACCGTTAGCCGACGTCCCTACAATATCAATATATTTGTAAACCATGCCAAAATCTACCGACATTGTAGTACATATGAATCATCCGCCCGCTTCATTCAGACAGCCATTTGAAGGTGAACTTGTAAATCTGATCTTATAACCATAAATATTGATATCATGATATAAGGCTGATTAACGTTGGAAGCCCAACAACAGCACAACGACCGCACGATATCAAAAATTTTAGTGGCAATCGATGGTTCCGAACATTCCTTGAAGGCAGTTGAATTAGCCCTAGATATGGCTAAAAAAGAATCAACAAGATCTCCAGAGCGTGGTAGCGAGCTAACTGCGTTGACTGTACTTGATGTCTCCAAGCCACGTAGACTCCTGTCGTCTTTCATTGCCGCGCCGACTTATGGTTTAAGGGAGTTGGAAGAAGAAAGGAACACTGCCAAACATTGGATGGACGCTGTTCGAAAGAAGGCAGAAGAGAGTAAGATTCCGTTCAGATCAGAAATAATAGAAGGACTTGTCTCTGCAGAAGCAACAATTGTCGACTACGCGGAATCCCATCAAATCGATTTAATAGTTGTTGGAACAAGAGGAAGAACAGGCTTCTCAAAGGTTCTTCTAGGGAGTGTGGCCTCAAGGGTTGTGGAGTACGCCCATTGCTCTGTGGTCGTTGTAAAATAGTAGGCCCATATTCACACTACCCTTCACTGCCATAGAAAGAAGACAGGTTTAACCTAGTTGTAACCAACTTAAACGCAACAAATATCAGTCACTTTTATAAGATATTAGATCAATAGTATAATGACCTATATGCTTGAGACAAGGAGGCATATCCAATGGGGTTGAAGGATTTCATACGAGGACTTACAGGCAAGCCTAACGCGCTTAACCATTCTAAAAGATCCTACGAAAAAAGTAAATGTCCGGTATGCGGTCAAGTTTGCTATAATAGAGAGGATCTGCAACTGCACTTAAAGTTCAATCACCCTGACGTTGCATCTGCCAAGCCGGCATAATCACTACTCCCTGCTTAAGATGTAGAGACTTCGAAGTATAGACTACTTAATAAACATCTGGCAGAG
>DASSCH010000123.1:0-2716 GCA_035697905.1 Nitrososphaeraceae archaeon | reverse complement strand
GCCTTGAACGCAGGTATAATGATTTTTATGACTTCTCAGTGCATCTGGGGAAGGACCGGAATGACTGTATACAACACAGGTAGGGACCTGCTTGAAATGGGTGTGGTGCCATTGTCCGACATGCTACCTGAAACTGCGATTGTTAAGGCAATGTGGGTACTAGCCAATTCCTCCAACTCGGACTCTGCCAAGGAATTAATGCAGGAAAATTTAGCATACGAAATCTCCCCTATCAGTCCCATCTTATAAGGAAGACTTAGATATCCTGCAACTGGAGGTATCATCTGCAGTGACAATAGATCCAGAATCCCTTAGACTAAAAGTTGGCTTTGAAATCCATCAACAATTAGCGACAAAAAACAAGCTTTTTTGTGGCTGCAATTGTGAGGAAGTAAAGAATTATCAGGTTAGCTTTATCCGAAAACTGCGACCAACTCAGAGCGAACTTGGAGGTTATGATCCCGCTGCACTCTTTGAGTACAAAAATGTGCGAACCTTAAAATATCACGCTACAAATGGTTCTAGTTGTTTAGTGGAAGCAGATGAAGAACCTCCACATCAAATTAATATTGAGGCACTAAAGACGGCACTAACATTGTGCCTGGCCCTACAATCAAAGATTGTCGATGAAGTACATATAATGCGCAAAATAGTTATTGATGGCTCTAACACTGGTGGATTTCAGCGGACAGCTCTCATTGGGATCGGCGGAGTATTAAACACTGATATCTTCAACGTTGGAGTACAGAGCATTTGTATTGAGGAAGACGCAGCAAAGTTAGTTTCCGATGATGGCTCGATAAGAAACTATGGTTTGGATAGATTGGGCGTTCCACTCATTGAAATTGCCCTTGAACCCATTGGAGGAAAACCAAATGACATAGTAGCAGTTGCGCATACATTGGGTCGTTTATTGAGAGCGACAAGACGAGTCACACGAGGCCTAGGTAGCATCAGACAAGACATTAACATTTCTATAATGGACGGAGCCGTTGTAGAAATTAAGGGAGTTCAGCGCTTGGAGCAGTTGACAAAAGTAATAGAATATGAAATGCTCAGACAACACGGACTCGTTTTAGTTTCATCACGATTAAAGAACGACAGAAAACCTCAAGAAATCGAGATTGGCAAAAAAATTGAGGATGTAACCGACATATTAAGCAGATCCCCTTCGAAAATAATCAAGGGGTTGCTAGATAAACATAATTGCAGGTTCAAAGCAATAAGGGCAAGGGGCTTTGCAGGGATTATTGGTTTTGAGCCATATCCAGACATAAGGATTGGAAAACAGTTAGGAGAACTGGTCCGGTTTTACGGCCTCGGAGGAATATTTCATTCTGATGAGCTACCCAGTTATGGGATTACTGAGCGAGAAGTTGATGCAGTTAGAGAGAAGTTGGAAATATCCTCCAAGAGTGACGCCTTTGTCATTCTTGGAGGTCCGACTGACAAGTTGGACCATGCAGTTCAAGCCGTGGTTCAGAGATTAAACGCTGTTATGTACGGCGTTCCTGCTGAAACGCGTGCAGCAACTTTTGAAGGTAAAACGGTCTATAGTCGTCCTAGACCTGGAGCAGCGAGAATGTATCCTGAAACTGACATTCCGCCTATTCCTATTGATAGTTCTTTGGTAGGTCCTCTCTCTTCCAAGGTGCCCATATCTTGGGATGAGACGGTGAAGATGATATCCCAAAAGTACAACCTAAGTCGTAGGCTCTCAGAACAAATTTTTGATTCCAACTATTTCGAACTTTTCGAAAAGGTAATGGGAACACTAAAGAAAACATCCCCGAAATTTATTGTATCGAAGCTTACAGAGGACATGGTGAGCTTCGATAGACAAGGTCTCAATACTTCATTACTTACGGACGAGATAATATCCAATACCTTTAAGAAAGTAGACGATGGCATAGTGGGTAAGGAATCTGTCGTTTTAATTTTTGAAAGATTAATGAAAGGAGAGGCAGAGACGGTGCAACAAGCCATAGATACACTAAAGATTGCCGTCCTAAATACTGACCAGTTAGATAAGATAATTTCCAAGATCGTGGAGGATAATTTGCCTGTAATCACGGAGAAGCGGATGGGTTCCCTTGGGATGCTAATGGGCAGAAGTATGGCTATTCTCAGAGGTAAAGTAGATGGTCAAAAAGTTAATGCTTTATTGAAAACAAAGCTTGAAGAGATGCTAAAGGTTAACCAAATGTCGCCGGCCGAATCTGATTCAAAAACCTAGCAAAGGTTGTTTCTAACTTTGTGCTGAAGTGTACATGTCTGGTACTTTATAAAATTTGCAGTAAAAGGCATTGCTTAGAATCGCGCAGTTTTATCACATTAGTTGTGGTATCATCTTTAATTTGTTGTGAGAAAGACCTATATGAAATATAGATTATGGTATCCTGGTGCATTCGCCCCTCCTAGTATTTTTAATGACTATTCTCTTCATGGTGTCTTTGAGCGTATTGTTATTAGAATTGACGCTAACAAGGCTCTTTTCAATCATTCTATGGTATGACTATGCCTTTATGGTAATATCGATTGCATTTTTTGGGTTAGGTATAGGTTCTTTACTGGTTCATATTTTCAAGGGGAAGTTAAATGAAGTAAATCTCCCCTCTAGAGTACTTCAGTCCACAATGGGATTCGCAATTTCTCTTCCAATTGTGCTTCTTGTAATGGGACATCTCATTCCATCTAATCCTTCATTTATTTATGT
>DASSCH010000122.1:0-27134 GCA_035697905.1 Nitrososphaeraceae archaeon | reverse complement strand
TGTGTTTCATCAACCTTTTTTTCAACGTGTTCAAGTCTGTCAAGCTCTAGCATTATTTGGTGATGAAGTTCTTCGAGTTGCCTAACTTCAGGTCGATCATCACTAATCTTAGTTAGAGCAAGTGTCGGTGATGTAGAAGTTGAAAGTTGCTTTGAATCATCAATGAGTTTGGAATCATGGAGATTATTATGTACCACTTCTTGGACTGCCTTTTCCATTACTTGTTCAATCCGGTCACCTTCTGTACTTCCATATGTGACTGTGAATTTATTGTGAATGTCTTTTAATTTCTGGTCAATCGACGATATTCTCTTGTTTATCATTTCAGTAAGATTATCTCGTTGGTTTCTGAGATCTGCAACATCTAACAAATCCTGATATTTGTCTATCCTCTCCTCGAATTGCTCTATCTGTGTTGTATATCGCTGAAGGAGCTTGTCTCGCTCATAGACATCGATTCTCTTCTCATTGAATGCTTCATCCACTTTAATCGCCGATTCAGCGACTAAATTCCTTTCAAATTCAAGTGAATTTAACTCTGTTCTTACAGAATCATATGATGCCAGAATATTCTTGTTCTGTTTTGAGAAGGCGGGTCTTACTAACTTGTCGATCGCAATAGCTAAGAGGGAGCCAGCCACAGCGCTCCCAACAAGTATGATCCCTTCATTCAATCGATGTCAATCCATAGATGTAACTACCATATAGACTATTGTAAATCATGGAAAGTTTCATAAGTCCATAAGCAGTTTAACCCGCTGACTAGAGGACCCTGCGTTTGATCCAGCTATATTTTCTAATATGTGGATCTGGGAATCCGCATTTCGCACATTGTTTTCCTCTCTTGTGAAAGGAGTTATGACCACATCTCCTACAGCGTATATGTGTCTTCTTTCGGGTGAAGTTACCCATTGAAGTAGTGCCTTTTGTCATTTTAGGATATTCCCTACTGAGGAGGTGGTGATATTATGACGACGTTATCTCCACGTACAACAATGGTTCCTAAATCATTTGACTTACTTTCTTCCAATAATTCAACAGAGTCCTCAAGCAACAGATTCATGTGTTGATCGAATCCGTGCAGACTCCCTCTGATCACCTTACCGCCCTTTAGCTTGATAAGAACAACCTTCCCTAGGCTCTCGTCTAGAACCTTTACCGCCATGTCTACCGACAATCTTGATTCCTCTATTAAGCAATACTCACGTATATATTAAAATTCTGATTGTGCAATAACCATCATAGTCAATCCTTTAGAAAGTGTATGTTATGCGATGATTGATGGGCGCGGATTTTATCTCAAGATATGAAGGTGCTAGTTTATCTCTCTAGAATACTAACCAAACTCTCGTATAGTTCTGATAATATTTTCAATTATTTCACTGAGTAATTCCTTCCCCTTTTCAGCTGATGCAAGCCGAGGATCTCCCCACACCCCATTGCCTGTTAATTCAGGAAAAGAACCGGGGCGGCAAGTCATACTCCTGTAGGCTTCCCTTGACTTCGTGAGAATTTTGCTGCTTGCTTTTGCCTTACCAATCTTTACCAGAGTAGGTTTTATTGCCAACAAGATTGAGGTTTCCACCTCCCCTGCGTGATCAAATTCTTCATTCATAAAAGACCAATAATTGATTATATGTACTGCTGAATCAGGTGGCATTTTTTCAAATGTATTTTGAGAGACATATTGTAACACTCCCATGTTCCCATGATGACCATTGATTATCACTATTTTTTTGATACCAAGGTGGGCTATAGAGATGCAAATGTCACATAGTATATTAGAGAGTGTGGAATCATGGACAGAAATATTAAACATTGGTGCGTGTTCAAACGATACCCCATAAGGAACAATAGGGAAAACAAAATATTGTAATTTCCGACTCGCCTCTTTAGAAATGTGTTCAGCAATCAAGCAATCTGTTGACACTGGCAGGTGTGGTCCATGTTGTTCAAGCGAACCTACAGGGATTATTGCTGCTTGGGTTCGTGCTAATCGATCACGAAAATCCCCGTCACTTAGGTCATAAATGGAGAGGGCCATTATTATCGTACGAACTAGCTAGAATATCAGTTTTATATTGTTGGCGGAGCCCTCTCCTAAACTTAAAATCTGAAGCTTATTCCCTACTTTTGGATAAGGTGTGTACCTTGCTCCAATAAACATCTAACCTGTCGTCAAGAAAAAGCTTAACTGCTTCCAATAGGGTGGCCGCCTCTAACTGCTGGCCCTTCTTTTTTATCGATTCTAGTGTATCCTCTTCCACAACTTTAAATGATTCTTGACAAATAATGGGACCTTGATCTAACTCATCAGTAACAAAATGCGCAGTACATCCTACAATTTTCGCACCCCTTTCGAATGCCTGCACATAGGCGTAAGCTCCTGGAAATGCTGGTAGCAATGAGGGGTGAATGTTTATTATCCTGTTAGGGTAACGCCAGACAAAATTAGGAGATAATACACGCATATAACGAGCAAGCACAATGAGATCTATATTGTAGTCTTCGATAACTTTCAAAATCTCACTTTCTGCGCTTGTAGGTCCGCCTTCATACGAGACTGAATGAAAGGGGATTGAAAGTTCATCTGCGATACCTTTAAGAGTACTTTCACTGCCAATAATTACAGAGATATTCGAATCAATTTCCTTGTTTTGCCCCGCATTCAGTATTGATAACAAACAGTGAGGTTCTTTGCTTACCAATAGTGCTACATTTTTCTTTCTATTGGGTTCTTCAACGTGAGCTTTGATCTCCATTTGCAATTTAGAGGAAAGGTCGTGCAGCTCTGAATGAATTTCATGAAGTTTGACAGAGTTTTGAAAAGAGGCTTCCAGATGCATCCCAAATAACCCGTGAACTACCTTTTGATTTATCTGCTCAATATTACCACCATTTCGAAAAATGGAGTTGGTTATTTCCGCTACTACCCCTTCTCGGTCTTTGCCTACTACTGTAATCTCGATTAATGTCTTGTCCCTTGTGCTCTGGCTAGCCAACGACCTAGAAATAATTGATACTTTACATAAACCTTACACCTTGAAAAAGTATAAATCCTCCGATTAAGTATGCGTATTTAGAATCAATACCCAAATGTCCGTGCCCACTAAAGACTTTACATTTTGTCACACTGAATTGTGATATTATGAGAAAATATTTGCAATAGGCCAGAATCTATATGAACCGAGGGATCAATCGTCAATCTCAACAACAACAACATAGTAAGACACGAAGGCATAAAAAAAATTTTGATTATAATAAACCATTAGACAAATGTATAATCTGTTATACGATTTCAGGTTGGCATTGCGGAGACTGTGACAATCATTTTTGTGCTGTACATTTCAACAATCATAAGGAACTTGATCAGTGCATCAAGCAAATATCATGAAAAAAATATTCATGCGGGGGGTGGGATTTGAACCCACGAATCCCTTAGGAACAGGGTTCTAGGAGTAAAAGACCTGACCCATTCTAAGCCTCGCACAACCATGCATTATTGTAACACATGAAAGTCCTGCGCCGTTGGCCAGGCTTGGCAACCCCCGCTCTCAAGCTGTTCACTGTGCGCTTCAATATATTAGCGTTTATGGGCTAACATGCATGAAACAAGGACTGTAAGAATACTGTAAAGAGATGAAATATGACTATCTCATTGTGTAATGCAAGTATTTAATGATTACAAGAAGAAAATAGAGAAACGTTCTTACCTTGCATACCAATTCATTTCGCAAAAGTTTTCACGCGGAAGTTGTTGATCTTTATTAGGTTATCTGTCTGAACGTTGGGTTTCATCGATGGTTTCATCAAGGTGCATGCGTCACACGGTTGGACCGTGGTGTCCTAGGGTCAGGATAACGTCACCCTTCGAGTATCAAACTAAGACGTCACCAATCATTTCGAGTCAGGGCATAATTCTCATTCAGTTATTTCATAGCATTATGTAAACATATTCAGTATTGATAGAGTTATTTGACCGCCAGATAGTATTTAGCCCCTGAAATATTTGAATCTAACGCGTCAGGTGGATTAATTCGGCATTGAAGCTAAATCAAAATTAAATACTGCTTATTCTTCACTACGAAATAAATCTGATCCTAAACTGCATCCCCACTCTCTACTTAATTCGATAAGTCTACCACTGAATACTCCCAAACTTTAACCTAGTTGATGTAATCATTGCCATTAGTGTAATCATTATAATTAAATTACATTTCAGGCCTTAAATGCAAAATGAAACGCGAGGATAGCCCGAAGATATTTGGAACTAATGGAGTTAGAGGAATTTTTGGTCAGGACCTTAATCTCGAATTCATTATGAAAGTTTCTCGTTCATTAGCATCATTTTTTGCCAATGGACCACTCTTGGTCGGTTTTGACGGACGAATATCTAGTCCGGTAATTTCTAAAATCGTTTCTGCAACGCTTAATTCCTCCGGGATAGATATAGGTATGGCAGGCCTTCTACCTACCCCATGTTTGCAATTTGCGACTAAATACTTAGGCTATCGGGGCGGCATCATGATTACTGCTTCACATAACCCCCCCGAATACAATGGAATTAAGGCCATTGCAAATGATGGAGTAGAAATTTCAAGAGACGACGAGTCAAAAGTAGAGCTCAATTTTAATTCTGGTGAAATCCTCCCAGTTAGGAAAATAGGGAGAGAGAGCAATGACGATAGGATAATTTCGTCGTATATAGATTCTGCTA
Source organism: Nitrososphaeraceae archaeon (assembly GCA_035697905.1). Taxonomy (GTDB): domain Archaea; phylum Thermoproteota; class Nitrososphaeria; order Nitrososphaerales; family Nitrososphaeraceae; genus TH5896. The sequence continues at coordinate 22,417 of DASSCH010000122.1, read as the reverse complement.
TCCAAGTTGTCAAGCCAGAAAAAATCTATACAAAGGGATTCATGATAGTAATGGATATAGGAAATGGGACGCAGGCTTTGGCAGCTCCACTTATGGCTCAGAAACTTGGGTGTAAGGTTTTGACCGTGAATGGAAATATAGACGGTACCTTTCCTGGAAGAGGCTCTGAACCCACGACCTCCAACCTAGGTACTCTTACTTCACTCGTAAAGTCCACTAATGCGGATTTTGGGGTGGCATATGATGGTGACGGAGATCGAAGTATATTTTGCGATGAGAATGGACAAATCATTTGGGGAGATAGATTGGGTGCATCATTAATCGCATATCTATTGAAGAATGGCTATGAAGGGACGGATATTGTTTGCCCAGTTAATACTACGATGTTGGTTAATATGGTCGCTCAGGACGAGGGATCCAAAGTAATTCATACTAAGGTAGGAAGCGTCGAAGTTTCTCGAGAGATGGTCAAACGAAATGCGATGTTGGGGCTTGAAGAAAATGGTGGTTTCATGAATGCGAGGTTAAATTGTGTCCGAGATGGGGCCCTTACTACCCTATTAGTCTTGGAGATGCTATCATCTAATTCTGGAAAGAGGCTACTCTCTAAGAAGATCATGGATCTTCCTCAAATCCATCAATATAAGTCGAAGTTCCCATGTAAGTCAATAGAGCTCGCTGAGCGTGTCATTGAGTCGTGTTCAAACCACGGCACGAATATTAAAGTAGAGAATCTTGACGGCGTCAAGGTCTGGATTGACGAGGAGACTTGGGTAATGGTAAGAGCAAGTGGTACTGAGCCATTAATTAGGATGTATGCAGAATCGACCGATAAGGATCTTTTGGACTCTAAGGTGCGCGAATACACTAAAGTTATTGGAAATGTGTTGGACGTTGGACAATGACGAATCCGACTAGAGTTATCATGGATAACATATTTAATACTCCACAGATCTCATATAGAAGAATCGAGATGATCCCAGAGGGTGATTATTTAAAATGAGTAGACCGTATTATGTCAAATTCGAGACACCTAAAGACCTTGTGAATGTGATATATGAGGCAGTTAGAGTGGCTAAGCAGAGTGGAAAAGTACGTAGGGGAACCAATGAGACTACAAAGTCCATTGAACGAGGGAATACAAAATTAGTGGTGATCGCTGAGAACGTGGAACCACCCGAAGTTGTAGCCCATCTGCCAATTTTGTGCGAGGAGAGAAATGCTCCATACATTTTTGTTCCAAGTAAGGAACAACTCGGGGCTTCTTTGGGAATGGATGTTGGGTCAGCGGCTGCGACGATCTTGGACCCGGGTGAAGCTCAGACTATTGTTGAACAAGTTCTTAATTCAATACAGCCGCTAAGGGGCAAGAAAAAGGAATAGAGGGAAAATATGAGCAAGTCATCGGAAGAGAAGATAAATCCGGCAGAGGTAATCCAGATAGTAGGTCGAACAGGAATTGCCGGAGAGGTTATTCAAGTTAGAGTGAGAATCCTTGAAGGCAGGGACAAGGGCCGAATCCTAACAAGGAATGTCAAAGGTTCGATAAGGATGAACGATATATTGATGCTACGAGAAACTGAGCGAGAAGCTCGAAAAATAAAGTAAGGTTTAGAATGTATTCTACAGGTGTCAGACTAGCCAATGAGTAAATCAGCAACATCATTGAGAAATTGTTCCTTTTGCGGAAAACATATTCCTCCAAGTCAGGGGGTAATGCTGGTTCGGAATGATGGGTCAATACAATGGACATGCTCATCCAAATGCAAGAAAAATCTGAGAGAACTAAAGCGGGATCCTCGGAAACTGAAATGGACAAAGAAGTACATGAAAGGTGGTATTAGAGTAGGGAAAGGCTAATTCTTGGGAGAGCGAACTTTAGTTGTTATCAAACCTGATGCTGTTAAAAGAAAATTAGCTGGAAAGATAATCTCCAGGTTTGAAGAAAAGGGATTTACTATCGAAAATCTAAAGTCCTACTCATTTACCAGAGATAAAGCAGAAGAGTTCTATTCGGCTCATAGCAATAAACCATTTTTCAATGAATTAGTTTCATTTATCACCTCAGGCCCTATAATTGCATTAATTCTGAACGGTAACAGCGCAATAAACGCAGTACGAATTATGATAGGCTCAACAAAATCATACGAAGCTGCTCCCGGTACAATCCGAGGAGATCTAGCCCTTAACATAACAGATAACATAGTCCATGCATCTGATTCTTATGAAAGCTTCATAAAAGAGGCTGGAGTGATTTTTGATAGCATATAAGTGGCACTCAGGCATCCAGTTGTAGTTGTACTTGGTCATGTAGACTCCGGTAAGACCTCTCTCTTAGATAAGGTCAGAGGAACGGCAGTTCAAGCTAGAGAGGCTGGGGGGATTACCCAGCATATAGGAGCTAGTTTTTTCCCGATTGATACAATTAAAAGTGTAACTGGGGATCTATTCAATAAGATTTCAACTACCGATTCTCAAATTCCGGGAATTTTGGTAATAGATACTCCAGGTCACGAGGTCTTCGCTACCCTAAGGGTGCGTGGAGGTTCGGCAGCTGACATTGCTATAATTGTGGTAGATGCTAATAAGGGATTCGAAGCTCAGACTGAGGAAAGTATTGGTATCCTGAAAAAGAGAAAGGTTCCATTTGTTATTGCCCTAAATAAAGTTGACACCGTTAGTGGATGGCGCAACGATGTAGGGGGAGATTCGATAAGTAGGGCAGTGAGTAAGCAGGATAAATCAGTTCAAACTGCACTGGATGAAATGATCTACAACGTCGTTGGCTCACTTTCTATATCGGGGTACAATTCTGAAGCGTTCTGGCGAATCAAGAATTTTACGAAGGAAGTAGCAATAGTGCCCGTCAGTGCAAGGACTGGAGTAGGGATACCAGAATTGCTTGCTGTCCTTATAGGATTAACACAGCAATACTTGAGCCGAAAATTAGAACGACATGAAGAGGAGGGAAGGGGAATAGTCTTGGAAATCAACGAAGAGGTAGGTTTAGGACCGGCAGCCAATGTAATACTGTTTGATGGAACCCTTCGCCAGGGTTGTAGTGTTATAGTTGCCAAGAGAAACAGCGCAGTGGTAGCTCGTGTGAAGGCGATTCTGCTTCCCAGGCCACTTGATGAAATGAGAGACCCTAGGGACAAGTTTAGACACGTTTCGGAAGTAATATCAGCTGCCGGAGTAAAAATCACTTCGCCAGACCTTGCCGGAGTCATGGCTGGAAGTCCGCTTTTCGTTTTAAATCAGAGGGAAGACGAAACTCGACTTCGAGCAATTGTCGAGGCTGAAATTAAGAACACGTTCGTTAATAAGGATATCAATGGGGTGATAATGAAATGTGATACTATAGGTTCCATAGAAGCCATTAGTGACCTTCTTGCAAAGCAAAAGGTCCCTATAAGAATTGCTGACGTAGGGCATGTTACCAAGAGGGACGTGATTGAGGCATCGGCTGTAAGGGAGAAGGACAGATACTTGGGCGTGGTTTTGGCATTTAATGTCAGAGTCCTAGAGGATGCCCTTAGGGAGGCCCAGGAACGTCAAGTCATGATTTTTGATGAGAAAATCATCTATAATCTTGTGAGAAGCTATACTGATTGGACAGCTTACCAGAAAGATCATCAAGACGTAATCATATTTAATGAAATACCACCAGTTTGCAAATTTCAGTTCTTAAAAAACTTTGTATTCCGACGTAATGACCCTGCGGTGTTCGGAGCAGAGATACTAGTAGGAAAATTACGACAAAAAATTCCTGTGATAAATGATCAAGGCAAAAAAATAGGTGTTATCCACCAAATACAACAAAGCGGTAAGACTATAGAAGAAGCTACTTTGGGGATGCAGGTTGCGGTCTCCATCCGAGGCCCCACCATAGGACGACAGATTAGCGAAGGCGAAATCTTCTACACTGATCTGAACAGCAGACAGGCGAAATTACTTAACGAACGTTTCGCACAACGACTCACTGAAGACGAGCTGGAAGTTCTAAATTATATTGTAGATACGAAAAGGAAAGTCGACGAGCTTTTTGGCTACGTCTGACGTGTTTTGGAATTGCTCTAAACCTACTTATTGCTCAGTCAAGAATAAATTTTCATCGAGATTATCCAAAAAATATCACTGATACTTCTGCAACAAGCCTTCTAAACCCTTTTCTCCTACCGCACCTACCGCTCTATCGATGGCCTTGCCGTTCATAAAGATTATGAAAGTTGGTATAGCGTACACGTCATATCTCATGGCTACTCCCTGATTGTCGTCCACATTTAGCCTACCGAATGTTACTTTCTGACCATATTTTTTAGAGAGTCTATCGAAGATGGGCAGCATAAACTGACAGGGCCCGCACCAGGTAGCCCAAAAATCGACCAATACGGGTTTATTGCCAGATATATTCTCCTCAAAGTTCTTATCATTAAGCTCCACCAATGCTGGCTTATTTACTTCACTCATGATGATACATTCAATAAAAGTTAGCATGCATATTTAAGACTTATCCGATTGGTACAATCTAGCGTTCTGTAGATTCAAGGCTAACGAAATTCTCAATCAGGATTAAGGAAGAATTATTATAAGTCGACCAGGAATGTTGCAACATAATTAGGGCCTACACGTTTTATTTTCAATTCGTGGTAGGTAATTGCTTTGATCTCTATCTTGTAGTTATGCTTACTATAGCTAACTTTTTCACCTCCTACACGCGCTCTAAGAAGATATTTTTTTTCCTCGACGTTTGCATTTTTTTTAAAAATTTCAATTGAAAATCTTGACACCACGATATGATCAATGAGGATCTTCAATAGGACCTTTTCTAACCAATCAAAAAGGAGATTTTCAAGATCTTCGCCACTAGCTGTGATCGTACTAAATTGCCGGTCTTCTACCTTGTCAATCTCAAACATGATGTTAACCAATCCCTTTGCACAATTTCCGAAGAGTACTTCCAAACTGCTCCCATGGGCTTGAACAAAGGCGTCTGTGCTGTGCTCCAAATATTTGTACCCTTCAGAGTCCAACTTGGTTAGCTCTCAAGGAGGGTTGAATAATAATAATGTGTCGAACTAAGAGTAAAATCTAAATGGTAACGAAGGTTGGTCTGTGTTGTGAGAGCGAGCCTTCCGCGGGGGATGAGAGATATTGACGCTGACGAATTGTCCAATATTAACTATATCAGAAATCGATTTATACGAATTGCTGATTTATTTAATTTTAAAATACTTCAGCCTTCACCATTGGAAATGCTCTCTACTCTAGAAGTTAAGGGCGGTCCTACAATTTCCAAAGAAATCTATAATTTCAAAGACAAAGGCGGGAGAGAGGTAGCGCTGAGGTTCGATCTCACAGTCGGATTAACCCGTTATATATCTCAGAGAAGAGAAATGAAACTACCCATTAAGGCAGCTTCATTTGGGGGAGTGTGGAGGTATGACGAACCCCAGGCAGGGAGATACAGATATTTTCATCAATGGGATGTAGAGCTATATGACACATACAACTTAGAGCATGAGGCCGAAGTAATTCAATTAGCCGCTTCCTTTTTTGAAGATTTGGGACTGAAAGTTACAATTGATGTTAGTCATAGGGAACTGCTGGAACAGTACATGAAGCAGGAACTTGGAATGTCGGATCCAAAATTAGCATTTGATGTCTTTAGAGCGATGGACAAGGTTCAGAAGAAGGGCGTAGAAGCCGTTTATAACGAATATGAGAATCAGATCAGGCCTACGTTACTCAAGCCATTACTAGAACTATCTTCTCATATTGGGCCAATAAATGAAATTGAAGATCGAGTCACGAAACTAAGTAGGTTATCCAAATGGCAATCCCTCCGTGAACTGGAAAGCTCCCTGTCGGCAAGAGGAGTCCGCAATGTAAGGATTAACTTAGGAATAGTCAGAGGACTTGATTACTATTCAGGAATTGTTTTCGAGATATTTGATTCCACCTCAACGGTAGGCGCATTGGCTGGTGGTGGCCGCTTTGATATCTTGACATCCGCCTTTGATCGAACCGATTTAGGTGCTGTTGGGGTAGCAGGCGGGGTCGAGCGTCTTTTGAATGTATTATGCTATCATGGCGTGTTGAAGTCCAAAGCCAAGCCCTTAGTCTTTGTAGCTTCAGAAGATAATGATAAAAAATTCGTGTTGAAATTAGTTTCAGAATTGAGAGGCGCAGGCATACCAGCAGACTACGACAGTAGAGCCCGATCTTTTAGAAAGCAAATCGACTACGGGTCCTCTATAGGTGCTACCATTTTGGTGAAAGCGATGCACAAAGGAAGTGAAAACAACATAATAGTAAAAAATTTAGCCAGCGGTCAGGAAGTGAGTGGAAATGTAATTCAGGTTCCCGAACTTGTTTCGGAAATGCTTCGATCAAGCAAGTGAATTGATCCCTATATCTCTATCATACCCGTATTTCTCATTTTTATCATTCCTGAACTTTTCTTTTCATAGACATTCCGGATAACTAAATGCGGAGGCTCATAACTTATATACAAATCATCAACTTCAAGCTCTTGGACATTGTAATTGACCTGAATATGTTCCTCCTTTATCCCACTTTCTACTAATCGTTTCTTGGCCAGATCAATGATCTGCTCATCTGACGTATTTGGTGCAAAGAAGACCTTTCCTGAATAGGCAATGTGCATCTGGATTATCTAAAAATTCCACAAGTAAATAAACTTCTGCTATGGCAAGTGGATTACCGATCACAAAAAGCAAACTAAGACAGATTCTCTATTCCGTTGACAAAGGTATTTATGAGAATTGCAGTTCACGATAACTTCACTAGAGAGTGTTTTCGTGATTGACTGAGGTTCTCTCCTATGATGTTTTAATAATGGGATCTGGCCTAGCTGGACTTAGAGCTGCTATTACTGCTGCGTCAGTGGACAAGAGTTTGAGTATAGCCGTAATCTCTAAGGTTCAGGTAATGCGTTCTCACTCCGTTTCTGCAGAAGGGGGAACTGCCGCAGTGTTATTTGAGGAAGAAGGAGACAATAGAGAATCTCATATTTATGATACAATTAGAGGTAGTGATTTTCTCGCTGATCAAGATGTTGCAGAACGGCTGGTTTCCAATGTGCCATACGAAATATATCAACTAGATCATTGGGGAATGCCATGGTCGAGACGATCTGATGGTAGGATCGATCAACGGAAATTCGGGGGATACTCATTCCCTCGTGCGACATATGCTCAGGATAAGGTAGGATTTTATGAGATGCAAACTCTGTATGATACTTGCCTGAAACATGAGAACATCCATTTTCTAAACGAATGGTTCTGTACTTCGATCCTATCTGATGGCTTTAGCTTTAGAGGATTCACGGCTATTGAGATGAAGACTGGGCAGTTCACAATAATCAAGTCTTTGGCTGGGATCATTTGTACTGGTGGTGCGGGTCGAATCTATGGCTTTTCTACCTATGCTCATTCTTCGACACCTGATGGCTTGGACATGGCTTACAGAAAGGGATTGGCACTAAAAGATATGGAATTTGTGCAATTTCATCCAAGTGGGATTCTGCCATCTGGGATCTTAATTACTGAGGGTGCCAGAGGAGAAGGCGGATACCTTGTAAATAATCAGGGAGAGCGATTCATGAAACGATATGCCCCTGAGAAACTTGAACTCGCGCCCAGAGACGTCGTATCCCGGGCTATGATCCGTGAGATACAAGAAGGAAGGGGCTTCAAACACGAGACTGGAATAGATTGTCTTAAGCTCGATCTCTCTCATCTGGGGGCTGAACGAATTAAAGAGAAATTAGCAGGAATTAGGGAAATTGGAATAAAGTTTTCAGGGATTGATGTAATCGATGACCCAATTGAGGTTAGGCCCGTTTGCCACTACATGATGGGAGGAATACATACAAATATTGAAGGTGAGACAGAAATGAGTGGCCTATGGTGTGCTGGGGAAGCGGCTTGCAATAGTACCCATGGTGCAAATAGGCTGGGAGCAAACTCTACATCTGAATGTCTAGTATGGGGAAATATCACGGGAATGCATGCTGCTGAGTATGCTCAAAGGACCAAGGATCGAAACATGACTGTACCTGAACAACAAGTAATAGAAGAGGAGAAGAGGATCTATGATGGCATATTCCACGGTAGAGGCGATTCGAATCCTTATGAAATCAAGAAAAGACTTGCAGATTTGATGGATTCTAAGGCATATGTGTTTCGGGATGGAAATACGTTAGCCGAAGCATTAAAAGAAGTAAAGGAATTGAAACGGACGTCTTGGAAGCATGTGGATGACAAGGCAAACGAATACAACACTAACTACATCAACGTAATGGAAATTGATTCAATAGCACGAGTCTCTGAAATTGTCTTGGTAGGAGCACTAAACCGCAAAGAGTCAAGGGGAGCTCATGCAAGAATCGATTATCCAAGTCGAGATGACATTAATTATTTGAAACATACGCTTGCATACTACGCTCACGAAGGACCAGAACTACGTTGGCATCCCGTGAAGGTAACTAGGTATGCGCCAGTTGAGAGGAAATACTAATGAAATCATCTAATGAAGATAGGATCTACTCGGGCAGCAATAGGCGTGAAAACCGTGGAGGTCTCAGAGCCTGGCTAAATCCGACAAGATATGGTTGGGAGAGAATATCATATTGGCTCCAGCGTCTAACAGGCGTATTCCTGCTGATATATTTTATTGGACATGTGATTGAAACCAGCTCTATAGTTGATGGCAAAGATGCCTGGAACGCCATGTTGGAACTGACGCAGACTACATGGGGACATCTATTTTTGATTTTGGTTATTGGAACAAGTACTTTCCACTCCGCCAATGGCATTCGATTGTTATTTACCGAAGCAGGTAGAGGACTAGGTAAACCGGGTAGGCCTGACTATCCATACTCGCCAGTTTCGCTAAATTATCGACAGAAATCAGGAATCTGGATTGCCTTACTTTTGGCGGCTACTGCGATGTTATATGGTGCAAGTGTCTTATTTTCAGGTGAATAGACTAATTCATATAATGGAGAAGAGGAGGTTATTGTAAAATACGTTGATTTTGAAAGAAAGTCAAATAATGAAGATACATTACGTCTCTGGAATTGCTGCTCTCTTTGTTGTGGCTGTGCACATCATTATGAGACTAATTATGCCCTTTTCTATGAGTCTAGAATACGAGAATGTCATTGCGAATTATCAGAATATTGCATACGCAGTGCTATTGGAATCCATTCTTGTCCTGATTGCCATCCATGGATTCAATGGATTAAGGATAATTTTACTTGAATTTAGACAAAATATATCTTGGGAAAACGGAGTGACTGTTTTCACGCTAGTTGCTATGATTGCACTTATCGCCTACGGAACGAGAACAATAATAATCGCTAATGGATTGGGTTGACTGACATTATGACAGCGCTTCTTAACATTAAGACTAGTAACGCGAAGCTAGAGCATGATGGGGAAAAGGAGGGAAGAGTTGAGAACGACCGGAAGGTAGTCTACTTAAAAGTCTATAGGAAGAACCCGAAGCAAGGTAAGTCCTCACATTTCGACAGATTTGAAGTACCCGTTCAGCGATGGACTACTGTTCTGGATGCCTTGTTGTATGCCAAAAGCTATCTAGACAAAAGCATAGCGATAAGGTATTCCTGTAGAATGGCATCTTGCGGGTCATGTGGCATGAAGATAAATGGAATCCCAAGACTCGCATGTTATACTAAGGTCTCTGAAATCAATGAAAATACGATCACTTGTGAACCTCTCCCTAATTTTCCGATAATTAGGGACTTGGTCGGCGATTTTTCTGATTTTTTTGATCACCATCGTGCAATGGAGCCATTTATCCACAATCAAAATTCAGATATTGTTGACAAGGACTACCTCACAGAATCTATACAAACACCTGAGGATGTCGAAGACTATTTGCAATTTTCATATTGTATAAAATGTGGCTTGTGTTACTCTGCTTGCCCATCCGTGGCTTCGGATACAAAGTTCCCAGGTCCTCAGGCTTTGGCCCAAGCATATCGCTATGTTGCCGACAACCGAGATGATGCTACCCAGTCCAGATTGAACATTGTAGACAGCAAACATGGCATTTGGAGGTGTCATTTTGCAGGTTCTTGTAGTGTGGTTTGTCCTAAAGGAGTCGATCCCGCGCTAGGAATCCAACTGCTTCGAGGACATCTTTTAGGCTTCTCAAAGAATGAAAAGAAATTAGCTGAATCCCGAAATAGAAACTTGGGCAAAATATGAAAACCGATTAGCACATCACGTGTACATTTTGGCGTTGAGTCTATAAAGAACGACTTATTTTACGGGCACCTCAAGTAAGACTATAGCATGGGAGTTGCATATCACTCATGCTTCTCCTCACGTTTTTGCAGGTAGGTTGCTCTCGTTCACTTGTTTGTTGATTGCCTCTGCCATGAAGTGATTGCTGACGTTCACTTTGACTCTTTCGATACCATTCAGCTTGTAGACGTTGTCTCTGACATCTTGTGCTATCTTGAAACCGAAAACGGCTGGACAGAATGGACTCGTGAGATGCAAATCAATATCCACATTACCTTCCTTGATATCGACCTTGTCTATCAACTCCAACTCCATTATTGAAACTCCTATCTCTGGATCTACGATCTTGGTGAGTTCATCGAAAATTTGTCTTTTCACTTGTTGAATATCCTGATCCATCTCTCCATTGATTTGTAAGAATCGATATATAACTATTAACGAGCCGTATACCCTTCTAGGCTAGCCAATTATCTTGTATTGTATTCTACCGTCCAATTCTTGCTCAAGCCACAAACTAAAATGGCCACGAGATTCGATTCGACCGAGCGATATCAGGATTTAGGCAGCGATTACGAGCATCATTCTATCCATGATAACACTCTATTTCTTGAAAGTGGGCTATCCAGAAGAAATTCTATAAAGAGGTTACTGTGCAAAGGAACTGCACTGGGAACAGTTTTACACCAGATGCAATATTCTTTAATTCTGGAGAACCATAACTGGCAACTCGAAGTATAAGGTGTTATTTTTATTTCGAATCCCCATGTAAGAGATCAAATCTTTGGGGTGTCAGCAAAATATTAAATCGGGGTACTGTTCGTATAACCTATGTATAGATCTAGACCGGAAGGTTCAATCGATCGAGGGATTTTGAATTACGTTTCTTCACTAAAGGATGACTTTGCAATTTTCCTTTATGATATAATTGAGAGCGAGGCTCATGTAATAATGCTACACGAGATTGGCTATTTGTCGAGGGGAGAATTAGTTGAGCTCTTGCAGGCGTTGGAGCAGGCGAAACTTCATCCCAAGTCAATCATGAAAAAAAATGAGCATGAAGATGTACACGAATCTGTAGAGTCTTTTGTAGTTGAGAAAATAGGGATAAGTAAGGGTGGGATGTTACAGACTGCCAGGTCCAGGAATGATCAGGTGATGACTGACCTTAGGATGAAAGTCAGAAATGATATCAACGAAGTTAGTGTTCTGTTAGGCGATCTAGTAGAATCCTTGCTCACAAGTGCCGATTCTAACAAAGAGACGGTAATGTTGCTTTACACTCATCTACAACATGCTCAGATTGGAACATTTTCTCATTATCTCCTGTCTTACACGGAGTCGCTCTTTCGGGACATGGAGAGACTAGAGGAATTATACAGCAGGATAAATCAGTCACCCCTTGGATCATTGGCAATTGGAGGATCTACATTTTCCGTAAATCGAAATCGAACAGCTTCGCTACTAGGATTCGATCAATTGAATATCAACAGCATAGATGCAACTAGTTCTAGGGATGTAATCTTGGAATATCTCTCTTGCCTAAGTATAGTTATGATCACTTTAAGCAGGATCTCTGAGGATCTTATTCTCTGGACTACCGATGAGTTCAAATATATTGAGCTGGCTGATACTGCCAGTTCAACCTCTAGTGCAATGCCCCAAAAGAAAAATCCTGACCCACTAGAGGTATTGAGGTCAAAATCAGGAGGAATTCTAGGAAATCTTATTGCATCGATGGCCATATTGAAAGGTTTGCCATCGGGATATAGTAGGGATTTACAGGAACTGAAGAGCCTTGTTTTCTCTTCGACTGCTACGACTGAGAGCTCGTTAAGTATGTTAAGGTTTGTCTTTGATTCCTCTATAGTCCACAAATCCAGAATGTTAGAGATTGCTAATAATAGTTTCGCTAATGCGATTGATGTAGCTGAACTCTTGACTTCTAAAGAGCATCTAGACTTTAGGTCCGCACACAAACTCGTAGGTTCTCTCGTAAAGTTGGCTATTTGCAATGGCAAACGCAGACTAGAGGATCTTTGCGATAGTGAAATTGAACAGCTTTTAAAAGCATCAGGACATAGGGTTCGATTAGAATCATTAAAAGAAATAGTTGTTGCATGCGGCGCCGAGAACTTGTTGGCTTTGAGGAAATCAAAAGGTTCACCAAATCACTCAGAGCAGGTTGAAATGATTCTTCACAATAAGATGAGGCTGATCAACTTCAGGGACAGAACAGCAAAAAGAAAGAAGGCTATTGATAAAGCGTACGACGATTTATCTAAAATCGTCAGATCATATGTACATTCACCTCAGAATCGTACTCGGTCAGTTGGCCGTTCCTATAGGCAACATTGATCGAGACATGATTTCTCTTAACGGATCAAAAGAATATAGCCCGGCCCAGATTCGAACTGGGGTCAAAGGCTCCAAAGGCCTCTATGCTTGGCCACTACATTCGGTGTAAATTAGACACACTCTACCGGGCTTCCGGGCTCCTTCTATTGAAGAAACTGTAACTTTAATAATGTTACTCGTGAGCTAAAATATAACGCATGATCGTCTGGATAGGATCTTCCATTTTCTCCAAGATGAGCTTTGCATTTTGTTTTTGACTGGAGTGTCTACTAGGATCGTTGAGAGTTTTTGTAGCAAGTTTTACGAGATCAGTTGGCTTGAATGCCTTTAAAAGTAGCCCAGTTTTTAACAAATACTTCTCCACATAGAATGAAATGGGAGCTATAGAGATAGCAGGCTTGCCCATTAAACAAGCCTCAGCAGTCATTGTTCCTCCTGCTCCTATGAATAGATCACAAGAATTTATTGCAGATGCCCCATCAATAACGTTTCCTACAACGGAAACCTTATCTTGATACCTCTCAATGACCTTGGTCATTTGATCAGAGTATCGGCAAATAACAACAATGTTTGCAAGTTCGTGCATTGATTTCAATAGACTATCAAGAAAAAGGTAACCATTCTTCTTAACCGAACTCTCAGTTAAGTAGGCTGCCTTCGATTCTTCCAATCTCACTAGAATATTCTTCTTGTTTCCGTTTCCATAAATCATATCTACAGGTTTTGAGCTGGGTTGGCAAGCTCCCCGTTTGAGCCACGCTACTGGGTCTAATCCCTTGTATCTTACGATCTTCGACTTTTGTATGCCAAACCTATTCCACGCGGAGTAAGGGATTACCCATGGACAAAAGAGTAAATCTGTCAATGGAACAGTCAGCTTTGAAACCGCAGTAGCATGTGGAGAATCATTGAAACAAAAATGTTTGATGCCCAATCCAAATGACACTCGTGCACCTTCAGGTGAGGAAAATGTAATTGCCAAATCTGGCTCAAATGCCTGTACTAATTCAGCTAATTCAAATACACGTGATGCGCTAGCTCGTAGCTTGTCGTATTTACCTCCTCCTCCATGCTTACCTACTACCTTTAATTCAAGATTCTTTATTCTTGCAAGTTCAGTTGCTTCCCGATAATCTCTAGAAGTAGAAAGGACATCGTGGCCGCCTTCCATGAGGGAATCAACTAGTGGTTTAAAAAACATTACCTGTTTGGGGGTCAAAATATCAAGCCATACTTTCATGGAATATAGAGTAGACTCCTAACCAGGAATAGAAAAGACTTTTCTTTAACTCTTACATAGCAGCGTTATCTTATGTTTGAGGGGAGGCGAATCCAGTTTGAGTTTAGAGATATCATCTGAGCCAGTCGTTGTATATGGACTCAGTACCGAAGGGTACAAAATCGCCTCCGCAATTGCAATTAGAGGACATAAGGTGTCACTCATCGACGAATCGGCACGAATGGCAATAATGCTCAAACCTGAAATCATTAAGACATATCCTACTGTAAGCTCTCTTTTGGAAGACGAACCATTGCTTGAGCTGCAGCCTGTGGATGTTGCCATCAAAATGGCGTCATACGTTTTCTTTTCTCCAAAGGTTCGGAAAACTGGTCAGGACGTAAGAGCGGACATTTCCTCAAAATTAAGGGATGTCGTGAGGTCCATAAGTCCGGGGACTTCAATTGTGTTTACTCTCCCTACTGGGGTAGGGGGTAACACCGAGAACATTGCGCTAATTGAGCACTTGACAGGGTTTGTAATCGGGAGAGACATCTATTACTATTACATGCCGATTACATCTGTTTCTGACCTAAGTCGATCAGACCTATTGGTCGGATCATCGTCCTCAAACAAGAAAGATCTCCATTTGTTAGGTCTTATCCAGGATTTACCCGAAACAGAGGGTTCGAATATAGTTGATATCTACTCAGCTGAACTTGCCCACGTTATAAGAATCCTGGAACATTACACCGGATTAGCTAGCACCTTAGAAGTATGCAAACAAACACGTTCGTCAGGATTCCCTTCTCATGTACTTCAGAACAAATACGGTGATTTATACATCGACGAAATTTCAAATGGATTATACGATCTCCGAGTCGTAGCTTCTTCCCTTTCAGGAGCAGGTCCTTTGGCATACCTGGTGAATGGTACTATAAAAGGAATAGAGGGATACGTTAAGCATTTGATAGATAGACTTCGCCTAGTTCTGAAGATGGCTGAACTAAAGGCAAGTAGGACAAGGGTAATTATCGCTTGGACCCTTGATCAGAATGAAATGAAAGGAGACAAGATGGAATTGTTTTCCACAATGGAGTCGAGGTTAAAGGACTATATCGGCGACGTCGAGCGAAGACCTGGTACTTCACTAGATATCTATCCAACAGATAAAAACACGGTCGTCATAGCTTGTTCGAAAGACGACTTTAGTGCCATCTCGACTTCGAATCGCCATAATCTCGATATGATAATCGTGAAGGCAAATCCAGTGTGTGAAGCAATGGTCAACAAGTAGAAATAATCTGGTTGGGCATTCCGAAAAAATGACTGCCGCAGTAGCAGCTGCTGCAATTTATACTAGACTAAACAAGTCAAATTTCGATAAGTCTGGTCTAGCCTGCAGAATAAAAATTTGGAAGGATAATGAGCAGATTCAATCTTGCAACGTCCGACTCGTGTTTTGAATGTATCCTTGTCAATTGAGTTCAAGGAAAGGAAGGAACAGTACCATGAGCATGATCAACTTGCTTATCGGCTCTCTGATACAATGGCTGTCTAACTTACTTCCGTCCCTTTATTTCAAGCATTTTTTCGATCAATATGCCAAGGTACACCATGATCAAGTATCTTGCTAGGTATCTTGGTTTCCCACTCTAGTAAGAACCTCATGTCTTTTTCCCTTTCTCGGAGCTCATCAGGTAGCATGATAGGGATCTCATCTATTATGGGGAAGAACCTTGAACAACGACTGCAAAAAAGAACACCCTCCTTGACTATAACGTTATCATACGTGGTATCATTATAAGTCAGTTCTCCCAGCGTCTTTCTATTGTCACTTCGTTTATCTGAAGATGATTCGTTGGTCAGATATACATTGATTTCAATAAGCTCAAGAGGGCTGTGCTTGTCAATAGGACAAGCCAAAATTTCAAGTAGTGATTTTCTCATGGCCGCTTACCTCTCTTTAAAATCCAGATATATCGGGGAACCCGTATTGCTAGATAATATTGCAGATTCGGCCACCTTGGTCACACGAGTTGCTTCGATTGATGATACTAGTGTATCAGTGACATTATGAGTTCCGGTCACACTATCAAGGAAGGAAGTTATCTCTACTGACAAAGGTTCTTTGAATTCCCTCCTTGGAATAGTAGTCGCGTCCATATCATCTATCCTGATTTCCTGACTAATAAAATCCCCCGCTATAATTCCATCAGTGCAGACGGCACTAAACCTTCGCACTCTTTTAGGTGTGATCCAGTTCGATGCAATAATAGCCACTCTCTGATCTTCGAAACCCAGCATGATTGTGGCAAAGTCCTCGAAGGCATGGAATTTTTTTCCTGTCCGAGCGAAAACTACAATCGGTTTACTATCAAAAAGATACATCGCAGTATCGATGTCATGAACTGATGTGTCGTAAATTATTCCAACGTCAGTGATGTGTACCGGCATCCTATTTTCTCTGTGAAACTCCATCATCAAGGGTTCACCATACTTCTTGCTCTGGATTATCCTTTTGACATCTTGAACGACGGGATTATATCTTTCGATGTACCCTGCAGTTAAGATTACTTTCTTATTCCGTGCCAATTCAACAAGATCTTCACATTCCTTAGAAGAGAACGATAATGGTTTCTCAACAAAGGCATGTATCCCCCTATTGATTATTCCACTTGCGAGCTGATAGTGACTCTTCGTCGGAGTGCAAATGAAGCAAGCATCCAGATTCTGCTCCTTTTGTAGCATTTCATCAAGTGACGTGTAGAAATTCACATTGTATTTTTCTGATATCTCGGTGCCCCGTTTCGCATCCATGTCGCAAACCGCTCTTAGTGCTCCGAGATTGTTCAAGACTCTTGCATGATTTTTTCCCCATCCACCTACACCAACGACAGCGACATGGAGATCCGCATACTCTGAGCCTACCATACACTAGTTAGCCAACTCGAAAATCTAGGTTCTTCTGCCGTAACTATCCTGGAGTATGCTTCTCGAATTCGCCTGGTAATTTGTCCCTCCCTACCATCACCTACAGGATGTCCATCAACACTTAGGATACCAACTATTTCAGCCGCAGTTCCAGTCAAAAAAAGTTCGTCGGCCATATAAAGCTCAGTCCTTGAGATGGGTCTTTCAACAATACTATACCCTAGATTAGCTGATATTTCAAAGGCAGTATTTCGTGTAATACCTTCGAGGGCAGAATTTCCTATGAAAGGTGTATAGATTGAGTGATCTCTCACAAGAAAGATATTCTCCCCAGGAGCCTCACTAATGTTACCTTCCTGATCAAGCATAATAGATTCATCAAATCCATGTCTCTTGCTCTCTTGAGTAGCAAGAACAGAATTAAGGTAGTTACCAGACGCTTTTGCCATTGGAGGAATAGCGGTATCATTTATCCTTCGCCACGATGAAACACCCACTTTAATCCCTTCTTCACTAAAATATCTTGCAAATGGAAATACAATTATTGCACAATAAGTAGGCGATTCCAATGTCACATTCAAATCGATCCCGTGTAGGCCTACAAAATTAATAGGTCTAATATAACATGATTCAAAGATATTGTTCTTTTTCAGTAATTCCACAGTCGCATCACAGAGTTCCTTGGCTGAATAATTTACATTAATGCGATATACTTGGGCGGAGCGGTGAAGCCTCTCCATGTGTTCAGCAAGCCTGAACACATACAGCTTGTTGTCCTTCGACGAATAAGCACGAATTCCCTCAAAAATTGCAGTTCCATAGTGCAATGCGTGTGTAAATATGGGTACTTTCGCGTCTTCCCACTTTACAAGTTTTCCGTCTAGCCAAATGAATTCTGCGCCTTTCGTTTTCATCCAACGCAACGTCTCCATGTCTAATATAAATATGTTCTATGGGGATAGAAGTCCTTCCTGAGGAAATTTCATACCGAAGAGTCTAACTGTCCTATCGTCAGCTTCCGCGAACTCTTCTACCGTAGTCCAATTTTTATAAATGATCTCTACTACTTTAGGAGGTACATAGTTATGCCAATGCTCCATCTTGTTAGATTCCCGCTTGAGATGGCTGCTGGCTTCCCGATATAAAAGGTCCCGCACAAACGTGCCAGAAATTTCTAACCTCTTACCTAACATGGGCCTTAAGCCATATATTTTCAGCATCCAGGATTCCGCTCTATCGCCAGTATAAGAGAAAAATTCATTTTCAACAATACTTTCCAAAATATCCTTTCTCATGGTCCAAGAGTAAGGCGAGATAAGTGGAGGCAAATACCTTAAAAATGGAGTATGAAACGTATATGCTGAAACTATCTTCACTGAATCCCCAAATAACTCCTCTACCATGGACTTTCTAGTTTCAAAACTGAAAGGAAAGCTCCTCGTGTTTAATTCTTGGGTTTTGTTTACAAACTTAACTGGAAATAGATATACTTGATAGTCTTTACTTAAGCGGGAGATTATGTCAGAATGTGATTTTGTTACCGGGTTTAGATGAGCAAGATAAATCGCAGCATTCTTCGACAAAGTATTTGAACATAATGAAAATAAGCAACAAAAATAGCGGAGAGATTAAGAGGCTCTGTTTACTTCAATCTCTATTGTTGACACGTTTCTAGTTCTCCCGTCCTCCGAGTGTACGGTCTCTGATCCAATCCTTACATCGCCTATTGTATATCCTGCGTTTTCCATTCTCTTTAGAATGATTTGTGATACATCAACTGCTCTTCCAATGCTTAATCCTCTAGCCTTGATGGTTACTTTTGGCTGGTTAGCCAATTGTATTAGAGTCGAAGTTACATATGCCATTAACGGCTTTTTCCCTATATAGATCGCGTCGCGAGGTCCTTCCTTATACACTTGTTGATTTTGTTGCGGTTGTGTGTCAGACATCAAATGTGATACACATCAGAGGATATTTAAATCTAGAAGTTACCAAGCAAGGCAGTTACGGTTAAGGTTAGTTTTACAATCCGTGTCGAGGCTTAAGCGGGTGTATGGATGGACGGATAGATAGATAGATAGTCAGATAGGTAGGTTAATGAATGAATGAAGCGACCTTATCAATTTTTGTTTCTAAATCTAAGGCCCAAAAATATGGGGTCGGCCGGATTCGAACCGGCGAACTCCAGCGCCCGAGGCTGGCATCATACCATGCTAGACAACGACCCCACCAAAACACGGTTAACTTGAATTCCTTACGTTTTGGTATTTATCTCTTGGTCAGGAACCCAATTCTCTCATCGTAGCCGAAGGACAATCATATAAGGTAGCCAGTCTGCTAACGTGCTTTTAAAGAAAGAACCTGAATATTAGTGTCAAGAATATTAGCTTAGCGAAGCTAAAATGTCATAACTTTTCTGCGACAAGGAGCTTTAATCGGTGCATCGAATTGTAGCACGGGTGTAAATATTGAAGTTACTTAAGAATTAAATTGAAATCTCCTTTTGAATTGATGAATATTGATAGATCATTAGCCAGTTAGTGGGAATCGATAGATCTTCCCTGTCTGTCGGGCGGAAGGATATTAGCACAAATCTCATAACAAATTGAGCTTCACCCGCAAAAGGGGGGGGTTTTCGGGACTCAACGGATCCGGAGGGCTTCGATCCCTCGATCTGCGGTTCCGAAGACCGCTGCGATATCCTGACTACGCTACGGACCCCTTGTATGGTTAATGATCAGTGGGTTAAATAAAAAGTATCAATGATCCATATACTGAGATCATCGATAGAAAAAAACTCAACTCTTTATTGACAAATAACATTTTATTTTGGTCAATTTACAGGTACAATGGTAGCTTGAACATTTCAATGCGGACCAGCGGTGTAGAATATGCTATCAGAGACATTATGCTGCGGGCTAGAGAATATGAAAAGAAAGGCCGTGAACTGATCTACCTGAACATAGGAGATCCAGTGAAGTTTGGGTTTAAGACACCAGATCATATCAAAAAAGCCTTGATCGAAGCCGTGAATAATGATAATAACTACTATGCCGAATCTGAGGGTGTACTCGAGTTAAGACAAGCAATCGTAGAAAAGGAACGTTCAAAAGGCTTTTACACCCAAGAGGATGATGTTTTAGTAACAAATGGGGTTTCAGAAGGCCTTGATATGGTGCTTGCATCAATCGTTGACTCAAACTCCGAAGTCCTGATGCCAGGACCCTATTACCCTCCATATTCTTCCTATACTAGATTCTATGGCGGGATCCCTGTTGAATTTAGAATATTTCCAGATGGAACTCCAGATATTGATGATCTTATTTCGAAGATCACTCCTCGAAGCATAGCCATTTGCATCATAAGTCCAAATAATCCCACGGGAGAGGTGTTTGATGCGAAGAGTCTCAAGAAGCTAATTGATGTGGCAGCAGAACATGAGCTTTATTTTATTTGCGACGAGATATATGACAGGATAGTCTTCGAGGAGTCATTTACTGGTATAGGGAATGTTGCTGCAGACGTTCCAGTGATACTACTCAATGGTTTTTCAAAAGCATATCTGATGACTGGCTGGAGATGTGGGTATGTCTGTCTGAACAGCAATACTGAAAAGCTAGACAAGTTACGGGAAAATCTTCCGAAGCTAGCAAGAGTAAGAATTTCTTCAAACCTGCCGGTTCAAATGGCAGCAGTGGAGGCATTGCGTGGACCTCAAGATCATATTCCTGTAATGGTTGAACAATTGCGTAGAAGGCGTGATTTCATTGTGAAGCGATTAAATACTATCGAAGGGATTTCCTGTTCTGTTCCGAGAGGTGCGTTCTACGTCTTTCCCAAGCTAGATCTGACCCCCAGGTGGAGGGATGATAAGAGTTTCGTTTTGGATTTCCTAGGTAGAACCGGTGTCATTGGTGTCTATGGTTCGGGGTTTGGCAATGCTTACGGGTCCAATCATTTCAGACTAGTATACCTTCCATCTGAAGATGTGCTTGAGAAGGCCATGGATAAACTCGAAGGATTTGTTGCCTCTAGTAACTAAAACCGTATGCATGAAATGGAATACCGCCTGAAGCCATTCATCGTAATCACGTAAAAAGATCTTGATGTATTCTGAAACAGGATCTCAGCCCAACAAGATAATTGTTTGAACTCGAACACGGAAATTCATTGACATGAAATCCTTTATTGCCCGAACATTATATTGAACTAAACCTTTGGTTTTTCAGAACTGTACTACCTCTCCCGCTTCGGGTGCGTGGGCTTTGAAGCCGTATTTCTCACGAATTTCACGTGCGAATTCGGTACAGGCCTTTCCATCACCATGTACAGTAAGAACCTCTGGAGATCCTTTAACCGTATCCAAAATTTCAAACAATTCGGTTCTGCTATTATGACCAGAAAAGTCAAATTGCCTAACTGCTGCATGGCATTTAGTCAATTTACCCTGAAAACTAGAGACCCCCCTTTCCAACAACATTCTTCCAGGAGTACCTTCTCCTTGATACGACACAAGAGCAATTCCATTTTTGTCGCTCTTACATAATTCCTGCATATAATGCACTGCCGATCCACCAACTAACATTCCAGCCGGTGAAATAATTACACACGGTTCATTCACAACTTTCTTCCTCCTACTCCATCCTTTTATCCATTCAGCTCGGGTTATCGCTTCCTTGAAAGTATTTGGATCCCGCAAAAACGAAGGATGTTTAAGCATTATTTCGTTGGCCTTTAATGCCATGCCGTCCATGACTACTTTGTGAGGAAAGTTGTGTGCTTGTAGAACACATGCAATTTCTTGTGCTCGTTCTACGGAGAAGGCTGGAATAAACATTGTCCCGCCATCTTCTATTACCCCATTTGCGAAGTCTAATAGCTCGCGTTCTGATTCTTCTCTCGGAGTCTGGTCAGATTGGGAATAAGTACTTTCGATGATCATGAGATCTATTTCACCCACATTGAGGTCTGCGGGCCTCAGCAATTTCGAGCCTCTCGTATTTATATCGCCCGTATAAAAAATTGTCTTATTTTCATGTGATATCGTTACAGTTGCTCCTCCTAAGACATGGCCTGATTCGAATAGACTAACCTGCACACCATCTATTAGGTATGGTTCACGATAAAATAATTCTCTAGAATGATTTTTCATATTCAAAACATCCAAATACTCGAAGGGGAGGTAGAATCCTGAAATCTTTATCATGTCTTCTATTAAAAGATAAGACAAATCAAAGGTTGGGGCTGTGCCAAGCGCTTGGAGCCCTATGACATCAGATAGAAATAAGGAAGGTACAAATCCAGAATGGTCTAAGTGGGCATGGGTCAATATTACTGCATCAATATCTTTAGGTTTCACATGTAGAGGAAAACCTGGTTCTCGATCTCTTTTAAGGAGAACCCCATAGTCCATTAGGATTTTCTTATTTCCTGCGTCAACTAGAAAACCTGATCTTCCTACCTCTTTTGCTGCACCTAGTACTGTTACTTTCAACTGGGTTAGTTTCGGCAGGTAGAATTTTTAAGTCTTTCATTTCGGCTTATGCATCATTTCGCATAAATATCTCACGCCAAACTAACCATATCTTATTTCCCAAAGTTTTTCACG
>DASSCH010000121.1:0-2347 GCA_035697905.1 Nitrososphaeraceae archaeon | reverse complement strand
TAGTGTGAATACTACTTGGTCTAAGCGAATATAGCTCTAGACCATATAATCCAGGTTCATATTGTATATGCACAACATCAGGTTTAATTTTATTTACCAAATCTAAAAGAATTTCAGAGTTATGTATATTGTCATGAGAGAGCACGGTATAATCCCCCTTTCCTCGGTTATCACACGCAACATAGACTTCTAGGCCCTGTCTCTTCAGTTCTCGGACTAGATTGTATGTGTATCGACCAACTCCGCCATTGATTGGAGGATATTCAGGTGAAACCATTAGAATGCGAATCTTTCCAGATAATGATGATGATAAAGGAACACTTGAAATGTTCTTGTCACGTATCGATTCTGTTTTGTTTGATTTAGTAAACTAGCCTATTTCTGCATTCATGTACTACTTATCGCATCCTTTAGTGCATCTACATAATTTGACGAAATAATATTTATTCTTTACTCACATAAGGTGAGTATTTAAATAGAATACTAGGTTGTGTTCTAATCATTTGATTGACAAACACCTCGTGTTAGTAACGAATAAATATCTGATTTGTATAAATGAAAATTGGTGAATATCATAAATGTGGAGAAATCCCTGGAGATATACATCAAGAATTTTTGAGGACGCTGACAGAGAATTTGCAGAAGCCGAAGAAATGTTGAACAGAATGTTTAGGACTGTAAGAGAGGGTTCGCCAGCAAGTGCTACTACATCTCAGTTGCCATACTACTACGGGTACCAAATTAACGTAGGGCCTGATGGTAAGCCTCACATAAGGGAATTTGGAAATGTAAAACCAGCTGCCAGAGGACTTATAGAACAAAGCGGAGTACGAGAACCATTGGTAGATACATCAGTGGACGAAAAAAACAACCAACTTATCATTACGGCTGAAATGCCGGGTGTAAACAAAGAAGATATAAAAGTGAATATCTCTGACACATATATTACGATTCAGGCAGAAAAAGGTGATAAAAAGTATCACACAGATGTCCCTATAAATTTGGCATTGGAAGATGTTTCAGCAAAAGCTGCCTATTCAAACGGAATTCTAGAGCTGAAAATCAAATTAAAACAAGCACCGAAATCCAAAGGAAAAGAGGTAAAGGTAGAGTAGTCGCTTCCGACGGCAAATAATCATATTCATTTTTTATCACTAGTCTCCAATAAGAGGTGTATAACAAGTTTGACAAATGAAACCAAATCAGGTTCAGATGGTTTTGTATCATTAAAGGTAACTGAAACTAACCCAAAATTTGTCGGAAAGGGTATGGCACTAATAGACCCTGCGGTAGTGGAAGAAATGAAGCTTACCACAGGTGATGTAATCGAAGTCTCAACATCTAGCGGCAAGAAGAAGACTTTTGCTTTGTTGTGGTCAGGTCAGCCCGAAGATTACGGGTTAAGAATAATTAGAATTGATGGATATACGCGAAATAATCTTGGGATTGGAATAGATGACCATATAAAAATCCGCAAAGCACAAGATATAAAGAATGCGGAGCAAGTAGTTGTTTCGCCAACAGAAGAACTGAACATAGTTGGAATAGAAGAATATCTTACTGAAATATTGGAAGGAAGAGTTGTATCAAGGGGGGATGTAATACCACTTAATATCATGGGCAGGAAAACAGGTCTAGTTGTAAACAGTGTAATGCCATCTGGAACGGCATCAGCTGCATATTCTATTGGTAAGGATACCGAGTTCATACTGAGCTCTTCATCTAAAGCCGGGCCTAGAGGTGCAATTCCGAGAGTATCTTACGAAGATATTGGAGGATTACGGAATGAAGTTCAGAAGGTAAGAGAGATGATAGAGCTTCCGCTTAGACATCCAGAAATATTTGAAAGAATTGGAATTGAACCACCTAAAGGTGTTCTTCTGCACGGACCGCCAGGGACTGGAAAGACTTTGTTGGCGCAGGCTGTAGCTAACGAAACAAATGCAAACTACTATTCAATCGCTGGTCCAGAAATTATGAGCAAGTTTTATGGAGAAAGTGAGGAGAGGTTACGTGACACTTTTAAGCAGGCTCAAGACAATGCACCCTCGATTATATTCATAGATGAACTTGATTCTATCGCACCAAAGAGAGATGAAGTATCTGGAGATGTAGAAAAAAGAATTGTTTCCCAGCTGCTGACATTAATGGATGGTCTTGAAGCAAGAGGCAAGGTTGTAGTGATAGGTGCAACAAATAGAGTAAATTCAATTGATCCTGCATTACGAAGACCAGGGAGATTTGATCGAGAAATCGAAATAGGGATACCTGATGAAGATGGCAGACTTGACATACTTCATATCCATACAAGAGGGATGCCCTTAACTGATGTCAAGCTTGAGTACTT
>DASSCH010000120.1:0-2372 GCA_035697905.1 Nitrososphaeraceae archaeon | reverse complement strand
ATTGTATTAACTATTAAATTTTTCATGCTAGAATGCAAGGAAAGAACATACAAAGAAAACCTAGACATACAGCCTATCATACAACTGTTTGAACATTCTTGCCGTCGCTCCCCATATAACAAACCCCCCGTAGGTAAATTTGTAAACGCCCTTTTGAGAAATATGATAGTGTTCTACATCTGGTTCAAACGTCGCCAATGTTTTGTATAAGGGAACGTCTACAATACAATCAACCTCACTTGCAAGGATCTGAGGTTCTGGAATTTTCTCCTTTATGGTTATAAAGGGCACGATAGCAAAGTTTGATGTCAGAGTATAGACAGTTTGCAACCTTCCAAGAATATCAGCTGGCTCAAATGAAAGACCGACTTCCTCTCGTGTTTCTCTTAAGGCAGTGTCAAGAAGGTTTTGATCTTCTCCTCGAGAGTATTGTCCTCCTGGAAATGATATCTCCCCTGTATGATATTTTAGCGTTGAGCTTCTTCTCGTTAGAAGTATGTGGGGAATATTGTTTTCTGAATGAACTATAATGAGGACGGCAGCAGTTCTAGACAGTGCGTTCCTATTACTTTTTTGCCCAAGTATTTCAGAAAATGGACTTTGTAAATGGGGGCTAATAAGGCGATCTATATTATTTAGAGTCAACATAGTTGCTTGTACGATATGAGGTATTATGCGAATTAGGCATTAAGGTTGCTGCTTTGTGCTGATGCAAGATCTTAGTCTAGCCCCCATAGGGTAATACCAACATATATCTATCTGTGCATTACCTCGTAAATGAAGGAATAAAAGCTCATTCCAACCTTAGATTCATCGAATGCGATCCTTTTTTCATTAATTTCAGTTTGTATCCGTATTCACCTTTGGGGTATTTCTTGACGAAGCGCTCGACGTTAGGTGTATTGTTGGTAAGTATTATTTCCACCTGCCTGTGTTGCTCTTTAGCCGTCTCTGCGATCCAGCTGAGAGTGAGAAAAGAAGGATTATCATCTCGGCCATTTGCAGAAATCAAATATTTATCAGCTGTCACATTTGTAAAAAAGTCTCGCGTAATATTTCTGTCGCTTCCATGATGTGGCAATTTCAGAATATTAACATGGACTGATCTCGATGAGCCAAGCAGCTTAGACTGCTTGAGGCCGTAGACCACATGCTCACCGAGGCCGTCTCCGGTGAATAAAATTGTGTTGTCATCTTCTTTTGCCAAAAACATAATGCTGCTAAGGTTAGGGATGCTCTTATCAGCCTGAATAGCTAGTCGATAATCTGCCCGTGTTTTTAGAGCCTTTTCATGTTTGTCTAGCCAATCAAGCCATTGCTTTCTCAAATCCTCTAAATTTTTTCTCGTTGGGCCGATTACGAGAAACTTCAAACTACCAAATTTCAGTTCCTTTGGCTTATCGTTAACAACTATTGTATCGTTATTGTATTGAGGATTTATTTCTATAGCAAGATCATGCGCATATTGATAGAGGTCATGTCCTTCCCTTATGCCCCTTACCGTCATTAGCGTCCTGCTTCTAGTTTTAAATACGGTCCGAGTGTTTCTTAAGAGATTGCGAAGTCTCCCTTCTATATGTTCTCCTATAGTTCTACTAAACGCATTGTACCATAAAGCATCAATCTCTATAGTCCAGCGCTTGTTACTTGTTTTCTGAAGGCTTAGGTCCTGCATCAATTTCAATAACCCATTAATATGATCATTATCCACGTGGCTTACAATGAGTAGATCCACCTTTCCGCCGTTCTCTCTTATTTTTTGAAGTTCCCCTTTAAGACCACTTTTGTATGTTGATGCGGGACCACCGTCAATAAGAAAATGATAGCTATTTGTCTGACTCGACTTGGATTGTGACCCGGATTTTAGGATCATACAATCGCCATACGCTGCTTGCAGAACATTTAGATTCATTTGGTGTAGTACTTGATAGGAACCCCTGTCCATTAATTTTTCTTAGTGCATAGAAATTCAGACATTTTAAATGGCACTTATGCTTTATCAATCGAAAAGTGTGTCTAAAAATTGAAATAGTTAGTGTTTCTTAGAGAGAGGTGAGTAGCAAGCACTGGACCCAGGAGTTGGAACAGCGGGATATCTACGAACGAAAAAAACAGTAGCGATAATGGTTTAGATGCCGGTAGTGTAGACAGGATCGTTAGCCTGTATGAAGAAAAGTCCAAGAATTTCATAAGGATATTTGCTCTGTTAATAGGCCTGAGCGTTTTTTTCTTGTTTATGATTTTTCTTCCCTACATTTCCATTTTGCAAAATAACAATGAAACATCTCAGAAGTTAAATGATGTCCAAGCTCTCCAAGCCAATTTTGCATCAGTCCAAGACGATATCAATGAATTGCGATCAGATCTCGCCG
>DASSCH010000119.1:0-4876 GCA_035697905.1 Nitrososphaeraceae archaeon | reverse complement strand
CAGTAACCAATAAAAGATAAGTTAGGTGGATTCAATATAATTAAGATAATAATGGGAATGATCTCTGGCATCTTATAGTCATTCTAGTGCATTTTTATTCAATTAGTTTCCTTAATTCAAGATACTCTTCCTTACTAATTTCGCCCTTTACTAATCTCATTTTAAGCGTGTGAAGAAGGTCATCGTTTTTACCTGATGTTTCTTCTTTAGTGAGCTTCATTGCCTCTTCTACGGGTTTTGAGTTAATACTGTCTTCATCTGTTACTTGTTCACCAAAAATTGTAATAGGGGCTGCAGACACAGGGATCCTGGCTTGTTGGGTGCTGTCATCGTTTTCCAAATAATTAACCATGTGTTCTTTATTTTCATCCAGTCTGTCATCTTCGGCTAAATTAATGTCCTCTTTAGAGGGGATTCTCGTAGTATCCTTTTTTTCATCGACAACTTGTCGATACAGTTTTGCTGCCCATTCTCTTATTGCTTTACCGCGAAAGGAGGAAATACCAAATCTGGGCTCCTGTGGAATTCCATTTTCATCAGTATAGGGAACCACGAGACGATGTGATTTGCCGCTTTCATTTATCATACCCGCCCCAATTCCTATGCCATCATAGGAAAATCCGCCTCCGGAGATCTCTTTTCGTCTTGAGGTCTCTTCTATACCCCACCTCCCCCGTTCTTGTCTTAGTTCCTCCCACCACTACCATTTTCGCTTTCCAAACTGAGGTTTTAACTAAAAGTTTAACTACAAACCTAACCGAAAATGTTGGTTGTGAGTAGAGGAGTTAAGATTGGAATTATAGCTGTGATAGTTATTATCATAGTGGGTGCGGGGGCTTACTATCTTGTTTCTCCATTATTTATCTCAACTGAAGTAAATGAACCTCTACCTTCAAGTGCTGTGCAGTCAGAATCCTATCAGAGATTTATCGCTATGAATGAGGAAGAAAAATTGCAGGCAGCAAATCAAATGAGCTCACAAAAAAGAGATGAGATAATGTCTGGAGCTGCAAGAGTAAATAATAGTATAGACGAACCTATGAATCAAACATTATTACAACAACAACAGCAATCCCAGAGCACAACATCAACAACCAATACTAGGCAAGATACATCGAGAACAGGTTCCTTTGTGGGTGTTGGAGATGGAGTTCATAATGCAGAAGGATTGGCAAAAGTAATTCCACTAGATGGAAGCAAAATCCTGCGATTGGAAAATCTACATGTTACTAATGGACCTGATCTATATGTATATCTTGCAACAGACAAAGGTGCTTCGGACTTTGTGAGTTTGGGAAAATTAAAAGCCAATAATGGTAATCAAAATTATAATATACCTTCGGAAACAGATTTGACCAAATATGATACTGTGCTAATATGGTGTAGACCATTCTCCGTTCTATTTGGCAGTGCAGATCTTGCACTTGCTTCCTGAGTCAGGGGTCTGATCCAGATATGCTCCATCAGTTCTCTGCAAAGACGTCTCAGGATTAAGTGAAAATAAAATAAGCACTAGCAATACAATCGAAAATGGGAATGCCCTTTTTATGTCGAAGTAAATGATTTTAGCCCCGTTAATATTCGGAAAAAATCCTATTTAAAATCATAACCGCAGGAGACTCAACCTGCCATGATGATTAACGCCCATAGTTGAGTCTAGGGTCACCCTGCGGAGTGTTCTTGGTAGGACCATTGCAAACAACCTGACCCCCAATTTACAATGGGAGATATTCTATTTAGCCGTATATTCGCAGGGATTCAACAAGAACCTTTTTGTTGTCGAGTTAGCCAAAAAGAAGACTAATAATCTAGGCCACCGATAAAATCAAGGAAGATATTGAATAACCCAGAAATACGTGCCACCTTAGATCGTTACTGGGGAAGCCACAGTGGCTCTTGATTTAGAGAGAGTCCATGAGATTTATCATGATGATGTTGTAGTTGAATTTCCACAGTCTGGCGAACGAATCCTTGGTAAGCACAACATATACGAACTCAGGGCACATTACCCCGCTAAACTTACTTTTAAAATCCTGCGAGTTCGTGGAGAAGGAAATCTCTGGATAACTGAATTGGTTATCACCTATGATGGGCGTCCAGTCTATGTAGTAGCCGTCATGGAGTTTAGAGATGGTAAGGTCGCACATGAAACGCATTACTATGCAGATCCTTTTCAACCACCTGAATGGCGATCTCAATGGGTCGAAACAATCCTGAAAGGACGAAAAAGAAGGAAGATGATGATGGTAACCCAAAATGATGTTCGGGTTATCTTACACAAACAAAGTATACTTTTGTCGGTAGTCCACATGAAACCCAGCAATGTGGAAAGAGATGTAGAAATACCTCAGGAGAATAGGCTACCATTAAACCGGAATCTTTAGTATTTTAAGGCAATATACTTAATGAAGATACGACAACAAAAGAATTCTGATGGAGGAAAATTGGGCACGAATATTATTAGTTGTATTAATAGCAGTCCTTATACTAATGAAAGTAAGACAAAGAGTGAAACGACTGAGAGAAAGAAAGGAAGGGCGGACTAGAAGATAATAAGGGATATTTTAATTATCGTGCCCAGAGTAACCTAATTCTTAAGGTGATTTCCATTCTTAATCTTGCTCTTCAATCTGAGCCTGTTGCAAAGCCAAGATACTGCAACTCTCATTGACCCCGTAGAATAGAAGGTGGTCGGATTAGGCTAACCTTCTGGCGATCTCTGGCATCATGTGAAACCCTCCTATTGAAGCAATCGAGGGAATTAAAGGTATCAATGACTTTACGAGTTTTAGACGATGAGTCTTCTTACTAACCTTCACTTTACTGTCAGTGGGGGGAACATGGTCGTATTTTCGTAATCTATAGATCTCGTCAAGTGTAAAAGCGTATCTTGTGTGCAAACAATCAGATGACCTGCAGGTCTCACATTCCATTTGAAAGTTCCTGAAATATACGTTATGCAATCTTCCAAGCCGGGAATCCTTTATGACTACTTTGTTTATCTCATAATCGAGTGAATCCAAAGACAAATCCGGAACAACCTTTGATAGAAACTCTTGTTTTTCCAAATGTTGCTCAAGGATTTTGTTAATGTATTCCTTTACGGAATATCTCTGTGCTTCTGCTTCTACCTTAATCGATGGATAGGTAGGGTGTGAGATATAGACAGTTGTTTTTTCCTTCTTGGCAGAAGTTTGCTCCTGTTCATCAGCATTCCGATATGGTTTAGACCTGTCATCGTGATCGGCGTCTCGGTGTGCCATAATAATTGGTATTGGTTGGGACATATAAAGGCATATATGCGAATATGTATAACGATGTTAGGTAAACTTTTATAGCACATCCGTGGACTCTGTGACACGTAGTGATGTGTGCAGAAACGTCAGGGAAAGAGGACTTGGAACCCGTTCTATTAGGTAATGAGAATGAGTTTGTAGGTAAGCGTGTTCGATTTAAAGCGATGAATGACGCGCGCTCGAAATTAAGGTTCAATGATCTTGGGACAATTGAAGTGGTAACTAATTCCTCTACTTGGAATGGGAGACAGACGAAATTATGGATTAGATGGGATAAGGATGACAACTATACATTAATGGATAACTTTGACTCATTAGATGTCTTCAAGGAGGCTGGTATCTAGGAATGCCTGAAAATCCTAATGAACATAGATGATAACACCAAGCGTTTTCTTTACAATCGATTAAGGTGGCTTGGAATATATATGGGCGTAAGTTTTCTTCTACTTTTCTTGCTGCCCTTTCCATATGATTTTTTCTCCGTTTTGAGTCTCTTAGTGCTTGTCAACTATCTCAGGGCAAGAAGGGATATCATAAAAAAACATGGGGGCATTGACAGAATAAAAGGTATATTTGGATCGGTATCGCAGCCAATGGCCGACGACAACCGTCAATATAGACCGTTGAGATATTATTGTATGAACTGCGGAAACGAGCATAAAGACATCACATGTCCTAAATGTGGATCAAAAATGAAGAGGGTAGGTTGATGTCCCACAGAAAGCAAAAATATACAATTGCATTATTTGCTATATTAGGATTTTTCCTGTCATCCATAGTGATAGTTTCATCTGGAGGAACTTCATTTTTCATGACAGTAACTGGACAACAAGTAGGAGTAGATCAACAAAACACAATTAACTTTACAAATGTTGGAAACAATACTAGTATTCTCAGTGATCCTACGCAAAATCAGACTAATCAAACAGGAACAGCAGCACTTTCTGCTAATTTGACACAAAGCGACTTTGATATACTAAGACAAGACTTGACTGAGGCGCATCAGGCATTAGAAGTTAATGATACTACTACATTACTTGACGAACTAAGCTCTGCTAGTGGAGAACTTTTTCAAATTACTAGTCGCCAATTTGATCCTGATCATGTCGAGGCAATGACCCAGGATTTTAATCCATTGCAGACTCATATAGATGGGGCCCAAGAAGCGGCACTTAAGGACAACCATACAGGAACAATGAAGGAATTAAGTGCTGCAGAATCTGAACTTCTTACAATAATTCAAATGCTTCCTTCTGGCCAGGAGTAAGTAGCATATACCCCAAACACTTACAGGAATAAATTGACAGCCGAAGTTGCAGCATCTAGCATATCACTCATACATATAGTAATCTCTCTATCGGTCTTGCTTTTTTCGGCCAAGTTATTTGCCGAACTATTTCATAGGATAAGGATGCCGGTTGTCCTTGGAGAATTACTGGCAGGTATTATGATAGGCCCATTTGCTTTAGGAGGACTTCCTATCTTCAATGGAGAACCTTTAGTCATCCTTGATGAAACTGTAAAGCACATTGGAGAAATAGCGGCTATCGTAATTTTGTTTATTGCAGGTCTCGAGATAA
>DASSCH010000118.1:0-11403 GCA_035697905.1 Nitrososphaeraceae archaeon | reverse complement strand
TATATCTCATGAAGGTCCTAATTAAACTGATTCCAATAATAATTCATCTGAGGAGGGACCGTCGGGAGTGGGTAAAGCGAGAGGGCACAAATATTGACACCAAGAAATACATCAAACACGCGGAGAAGACGCTTGCCACGTTTATTGCACTAGGTCCTTCGTATATTAAATTAGGCCAATGGTTATCAACCAGAACTGATGTGCTTCCTCAACCCTATCTTGAGGTTCTAGCAAAGCTCCAAGACGATGTACCCCCTTCGGATTTCTCATTGGTTCAGGAGACTATGGAAAATGAAATAGGAAAAATTCATGATATCTTTGACAGTTTCGATAAAAAGGCCAAATCTGGAGCTAGCCTTGGGCAGGTCTATTTAGCTCGCTATAAAGGTCGAGACGTAATCATTAAGGCATCACGACCAAACATAGAGAAGATTGTCTCAAAAGATATTCAGGTTCTAAAGTCTATACTGCCTCTGGCAACTCGCTTCATAGATCCCAATTTGAGGTATTCTGTTGAAGCGATGTTCTCTCAATTTGTGGAAACTATTAGTGAAGAAATGGACTACAGAGTTGAAGCAAGAAATCTTAAGACCATTCGTAGAAACTTGAGCCATGATCCAACGGTACTAGTTCCAGAGCTTATTCCAGAGATAACTTCAAGACACGTTCTCTCTATGGAGTACATCCCTGGCACAAAAATAACAGATATTGCTTCACTGGACGCCATGGGATTGGATAGGGAGAGGATAGTTTCGAAGGTGCATCGCGTATTCTTTAAGATGCTCCTTAAAGATAGCATTTTTCATGCTGATCCTCATCCGGGAAACATTTCTGTTACATCTGATGGCAAGATCATCCTGTATGACTTTGGAATGGTAGGAAGAATCGATGATGATACACGCTTGAAACTTGTAAGGTTGTACCTCGGCTTGATCGAAAAAGATCCGGTGCGGGCAGTGAATGTACTAATTGATTTGGGAACACTGGAACCTTCTGTTAATAGGTACATAGTCGAAAAGGCCTTGGAATTTAGTATCCGATCGCTTCATGGTCAACAGGTAGACAAGATGGAAGTTAAGGCTCTTATTGACCTTACCAATAAGACGATGAGCAAATTTCCATTTAGACTTCCAAAGAATCTCGCACTGTATATGAGGATGAGCTCTATACTTGAAGGGATTTATCACCATCATAAGGTTAGATTCCAATTCGTTAAGGTATTGGCAGATATACTGGCTGAAGAAGGACTGCTTAGAGAAGCATACGTGGAGGAAACTAAAGATTATTTCAAGCGGCTGGTAAAAGGAGTTGAGACTAGTATTGGTCTGGCACCGTTTTTGCGATCATATATGGAAGGGGATTCACTCACAAAAGAGTTGTCATCGAGAAGGCAATGGCTCACATCAGTCAGCATTATCGGCTCAGGACTATTCATTGGATCAGCAGTATTTATGCAGTATAATTTGTTCTTGGGAATAGCAGGCCTAGTAGCCTCAGTGGGAACATTCGTAGCAGCCTTTGCCTTTGCAAGAAGAAAGCGTTAGTCTATATTTCATTTACGAAATTGGGATTGTACTGTATCTGGGAATAGGTATTCGCAAGGTAACGACTCCGTCAACATACGTTGCAGAACCCAGTACTTGGTCCTCCTCAGTAACCTTGATGGGTAACGGAACTTTCTTGTTGATATGTAGCGGTCTCTGTTGGAAGTAAACTGTGCCTGCACTTGTTTTTTCATCTCTTTGCCTTTTCGCACTTATGGAAAGGACATTTTCTAATATTCTCAGAGAAATATCTTGCTTTGAAAATCCCGGAAGATCTATCAAAACGACTAGATCGGAGCCGTCTTCATACATATCCAGTGCAGGCATTACGAATTCGTAGAATTCCCTAGATTTATTTCCAAGCTCTCTCATCATTTCTTTAGCCATATATTGTCCGAATCCCATAATATATGTACTTAGATCATATTGTTATAAATCCTTTCGCGGAAAGGCATGGGTCTTTAACTAACTTTAGTAGGGTTTAAGACGAATTATTTAAGACACAAACTATTAATTCATAACTTCAAAAATTGAATATGTCTTGGATAGACGTGATCTTTTTTCATACATAGATTCTAGAAGGGATGACCTAGTGGCTGACCTTCAATCACTTATCAGGCAGCGCAGCGTTTCAGCTAAGAAGCAAGGATTGGAACAATGTGCTGCTGTTGTGGCAGGAATTATGATAAAAGCCGGTATTGACACAAGGATTCTAAATCTCCCCAAAGATGGCGCCCTTGATGACGCAAGCAGTACTGCACCACCTGTTGTTTATGGAGAAGTGAAAATGAAGAGAAAGACAAATGGTCCCGCTAGAACTCTGATGTTTTATAATCATTACGATGTACAACCAGAGGATCCAATTGAACTTTGGGAACATGACCCGTACGAGGGTATTATTGAAGGAGATTATATTTACGGCAGAGGATCCTCTGATGACAAAGGAGAACTAATTACTCGTATCAAAGCAGTCGAATATTACCTCAAATTGTTTGGCGACGTCCC
Organism: Nitrososphaeraceae archaeon; assembly: GCA_035697905.1. Lineage (GTDB taxonomy): Archaea > Thermoproteota > Nitrososphaeria > Nitrososphaerales > Nitrososphaeraceae > TH5896. The sequence continues at coordinate 8,854 of DASSCH010000118.1, read as the reverse complement.
ATGTAACATAAAATTTCTCGTAGAAGGAGAGGAGGAGATAGGTAGTATCCACATGGGTGAATATTTGTCAATATATCACGACGATTTCTCATGTCAGGGAGTAGTTTGGGAATTTGGCTACATCAATGAACAAAATATTCCGATAATAACCCTTGGAATGAAAGGCTTGCTATTCGTGGAGCTAACTGCCACTGGCCCTAACCGTGATGCTCATTCAAGCCTTGCGGTCTTGATTGAAAATCCCGCTTGGAAGTTGGTCCAAGCCTTGAACCTACTCACTGATAGCACTGGCAAGATATTGATCACCGATTGGTATAAGGATGTCAGAAATCTTACTGAGAGTGAAAAAGCTTTGTTACAGACAGAGAGCTTTGATGAAGTTCGATTTAAGACGGAATACGGTATCCATTCATTTTTGAACAATGTTCAAGGAACAGAGGTCCAGGATGCGTTGGTCTCGATGCCCACATGTAATATTGCTGGAATGATCTCTGGATATACAGGAGAAGGTGCAAAGACCATTATTCCTTCGACAGCGAATGTAAAAATCGATTTTCGACTCGTGCCTGAAATGGATCCTCTTGTCCAATTTGAACGACTCAAGAAATACCTTATCGAAAATGGATTCAATGAAAGGTCCCTAAGAGTTCGATTCTTGCATGGAGAAGCTGCATCACGAACAAGCATTAATGATCCGTTTGTAGGTGCTGTTAGTGAGTCTGCGCTTGAGGTATATGGTGACGCAAAAATAAGCGTTTCATCTCCAGCTACAGGCCCAATGCATTCCTTCTCTAAGCATCTAAATGTTCCGTGCATCTCTATTGGGGGCACGTACATTTATTCAAAAATGCATTCACCAAACGAATTCGCTAGAACTGATCTACTCCTTAAGACTACTAAATGTATATGCGGGATAATGGATAGATTCGCAAGCCAAATTCAATGACGGAGAACGACCTAAAATAGCCCTTCCACTAGACAATTTTTGAAAAAGTTCACCAAGCATGCGCAGTGACTCGAAGCGAGTATAGGCCCTGTCAGAGAAAACTACTTATTCCATATCATTAACAGGAACCCTTATGCCTACAATAAGAATAGCGGCGTTACTGAGTGTTTTATCGATACTATCTGTTGGGTTGTCAATTGGGCCCGGCTTCGTTTATGCTCAGGGAGCGAACGTTGAGATACAGCCAAATTCAGCGACATTAGGGGATAAGGCGTATGTTCCTAATCCAGCCGAAGTGAAGGTAGGAGAGTCCGTAACTTGGACAAACGGCGACAGCCAAATACACACTGTAACTTCAGGTAGCGTAGGGTCTGAAGATTCTGGCAGCGTGTTTGATTCAAGTATATTGTCTCCAAAGGCAACATTTGACCATACATTCGACACGGCCGGTGAATATGACTACTACTGTACGTTGCATCCACAGATGTTCGGAAAGGTAACAGTCTCCTAAAAACTCCTTATTTTTGTTTTCATGTTATTCTGGTCGTCAGAATTTATGAACAGCTTCTCAAGGAAAATATACGGAAGGGCGAGATTACCAGACGATATATTCATCGGTCTCTGCCCGAACAATACCAAAGGACCTATACCAAGAATAGGGTCATTTGTTCCCTTTTGAACACAACAAACAAAACACATAAGAGATCAACCTCCTGCGGAATATCGCACAGAGGGAGTACGTACGATATTCGGTATTTGATAGACGCGAGGTATCTAAAAAGCATTTTGCGAATACTATTCTCAGTTCTAAAGGATAAAGACCCTTGTATCAAGGTCATATTTCATTCTAAGGCTTATCGATTAATGGCTCTGCAAATTGGGGTTGAAGATGTTGTGTCAGGATACCCATGGTTTGATCTCTTTAGAGTTACCAGTAAGCATTTGAAGGTGCCTTACGGCAGATAAGGATCAGTTCTCTAGGTCCTCATAATACCGTTGGCTAATTCTTGAAAATTCGCTGATAGTCGTTTCGCATGTTGAAATGGCTTAGGAATAGCACCTCCTCTTCTCGTTTCAAGGGCGGCTAATTCCGGTCACTCATAGCAATATTAGCAGAGCCCAATATCGCTATAGTCATAATATTGAAAACTCGACTCTATATGAGTGAAAAAAATTGACCGTCGATTGTAAGATAGAGGTAAGGGCTTATGGGAGATTGTGTTCTGCAAGCATAGGGACATCTCTGTCTTCAACTTCGAGTATAAACTCGGTATCTGATATTTGTCTCTCGACCATAAGTGTGGTTCATTTCAAAACCGTAGCCCTAGGTTTGCTTTCAGGTCGTGCCTCACTTAGCCACGAAGAAAAAGGCTTTAGCATTCCTATTTGATGTTCAAGGATTGAATAGTCTGTAGCTATGAAAATCTACTACCACTGACCTGACATTGCATCAATTTAAATATACAGGATAGGCTTGATAAAAAAGCAATGATTGAATATGACCTCCTCTATGAGTTTTCTAAAAAAATGCTCCATTTGGATCAATCGATAAGATGGATGGGAATAGCCAATAAATATGGCGTGCTTATGAACGCGGAGCACCGTGAAGGTCTAGAACAGCTCATGACAGATGAGGAGAACGAAGAATATGCCGCTTTAACGGTGACGAGGCATAAGACTAGAATTAAATTTCAACCAAAAATTGGTGATCTTGTCTATGCTATAGGGAAATATGAAAAGGTCATACGCGCCACGATTAGGGTTAACGAAGATTATTTCCTTCTTCTAACACTTGACGTAGATGCAAAGAACTATGACTCCATTTTGGTTGATAAGGTGATTCCACTAGTAAAGGAAAGAAGGGGTGAGTTCGTAGATAAGGACCTCAATTCAGAAAATGATAAGACGCAGTCTACTTGATATTGACCTGTTCCACATTGCTTTATAACTGGTGCTGGCAACCCCAACAGACAAGGATCCTTTACGGAAAAGAAATCACATCATATCCGACTTCGCTAGAAATTCAATTTCCACTGCACTCCCTAGAGGCAAGCTAGAGACTCCTATTGCTACTCGGCTATGCTTCCCTGCATCTCCGAATATATCTGCTAGTAAATCCGATGCAGCATTAATCACCTTGGGTTGATCCGTAAAAGAGGGATCCGAATTAACGTATCCAGAGAGTCGTATGAATTTCTTGACCCTATCCAGGTCACCTAATGCAGCTTTAATCTGCGAAAGAGCATTAAGGGTACAGATCCGTGCAGCAGCCTGAGCAGTTTCGATGCTCACGTCGCTGGTCACTTTACCTCTATAGATTTCTGGTATAATGCTCGATTCCAAGGCGATTTGTCCAGAAACGTAGATCATGTTTCCATCCATCACGACGGGAACATATGACCCTGCCGGTTTTGAAGGAGAAGGCAACTTAAGGCCTAGATCTATAATTCTTTCCACAATCATATATAGCAATGTTTGCAGACGAGTTTATATTGGTTAAATCGAACATGGTGCATCTTCGCCTAGTTGCCCTACGTTCCTCGTTCGCTGCCGTACATTTAAAAATGGTAAAATTCAACGCTCATTAGGGGCTATCGTCTAGCTTGGTCTAGGATACCATCTTGAAGTCAAGGTATACGCCTGGGGCGCTGGCGGTCGTGGGTTCGAATCCCACTGGCCCCATCACTAAATCGGTTCTTGAACAAGGATTCTAGTTATAGATAGGGCCGAAATGAAAGGTCCCTAAGGGACCGTAATCAATTCTGAATAAGAATCAATAAGCTCGAATAATGTTATGTAAGAAAGTTATAAATACTCCCTCCAAAACCGCAATTGATACCAATCAGAAGTAACGTTAGAGTCTAGCCTTTTCTGGTAGGGAATACTGTCTCTCAGATTAAATTCTTTTTGCCACAATTGGATCTAATAGTCATCATAGTCAGTTCTTGTTGCCCGCTCCTTCTCCTGCACTTTTTTAAAATACATGACGTCGTCTTGCAACTCTTTATCAGGGTCAGAGATGTAGCTTTCCGAGTCATTCTTATCGTATTCCTTCATCATTCTATCTACAAGATGGACCCTCCATGCCTTGTACATTAACAAGGCTTCCGACTCTTTTCGTTCGGGAACAGGTATAAAATGAGATGCTTCCAACTTTCCGTCAATTATTTCCTTTTCAATAAACTCGATACACTTTGATACGATCATGGTATCTGTTTCTCTCCACTCCATTTTATTCTCTTACCAATTTCTGATTATTCGCGTAAACCTTTAGCGAGGATTTCATCACAATCTCGAACTTTTTCAAGGCAGCATCTATTTCCTCAGCGATGTCCTTATAAACTAATGATTCCAACATGCCACGATTCATTTCACATTCTTCACTCATTTTTATGAACTTCAAAAACTCGTTAGTCGAGCCCTGCTTGATATTTGAATACTCGCGCTTGGTTTGGTTCGCAGATTCGCGTCTTATATGATCTTCATCGCCAAGCCTATTAACAAGTTCACGTAGCCTTCTACTCCTTCCTTCTTGATCTATGGACATGAACAAGCTCATTCTAGCCGCTTAGAATATTTAGGCTTTCATCGTTGGCGATGACCATTTCCTTCTACATCAGAGCTGCAATTACATGGTGAAATCATCCAGTGGATCTTCGTGGATAGCTGTTTCCTTATCAAAAATATCCAAGGAACAGTTACAATCTATTGCCCAGGATAGTACAAAGGACCCGCATAAACCCCGTCAGAGTGAGCAAACACTCAGTCAAAGAGTCGGTGCATTACCGGCATCCCGTGCTTATGGTGCCGATGCTGTTGACCTGATATCCTACTACCACAAAAAGGGTTCTAGAAATTTGCTCCCGAGTCCTTTAGGCATGTACCCTAGCGAAGGCCGTCAAAAGTAATGTCTTGCGATCTCAGGCCCCTAAAATGGCTTTTTTAATTTGTCAAATACTGATTTTGCGCCCTTCTTTACCTCGTGCCCAGCATGCTCTGCTCCTTCCTTGACATCATGTCCTGCATACTCTGCCCCATTCTTTACCTCGTGACCAGCATATTCTGTTCCTTCCTTGACATCATGTCCTACGCGTTCTGTACCTTTCTTTATTTTGGACATATTTAATTAAGAATCTTTACTCACCTTATTATAAAAATTTTTACTTGTCTCTAAGTTTTAGGCTGTGTTGTATTGGATAGTAATTATAACAATAATAATAATAATAATAATAAAAAGCATCGTAAGTCTATGAATTCTAGTCTCCATAGAACCTTAATATTTCAAGGGGGAGGATCTCTTGCTGTATATTGAAGCAGAATAGTGTAATGCAATCTAGGAAGCCCTTTGAAGATACTTTGGAACAGTAGAAAGAGAAAAAGAACGGCGTCCGAATGAATTGAAGGAGCGAACCTCCACTGTTTCGTCGCCGAGATCTGCTCCACACAAGCTTGGCGACTTCACTTGAGTGATCACTCAGGCCAAACTTGTCAAGGTTTCCTACGCCTTCAGCGCCAGTGTCAGTAGGTAGTCTTGTCTTATTAAATTCTCATGCATGTAAGGTGCAACGGCTTGTATAAAGTCATGTTCTAGTGCTTCGACCTTGCTAGTTCCCTGTCCCCCAAGTGCTTGGATAGCACGTATCAATGGCCCATATCTTGTACTAAACAATTGCCAAAAATGGTTTGGGCTCAATACAGGGAAGTATACGGCACCTCGCTCGAAATGAAGGTCCTTGATATTGCTGCCGAGACGCTCCTGTACTGTCTGGGGAATTCCCCATTGCATTGGAGAAGGTGGGCTGTTAGGAGGAGGCGGGACATGTTTTACGATAGCCGCGAAGAATCTTCCTACATTATGTTCAGGAGGCCAAGTTGTAAATGCGATGCGGCCCCCTTCCTTAGTGACTCTGATCATCTCTTTTGCTGCAACCTCTGGACGGGGAGTAAACATATGTCCTAGACTTGAGAACACTACGTCAAACGAATTATCAGGAAAGGGAAGGTCTTCAGCATCACCTTGTTTCCACTCGATCCCTTCCGTCACACCGGCAAGGGCTGCTTCTTCCTTCGCACGTTCCAAAAGTTCAGGTGTGAGATCTATCCCAATTACCTCCCCCCCTGCTCTACACGCAGTGATGGCTGTAATGCCAGTACCACATGCTACGTCGAGTACATGCTCACCACGACTAACACTAGCGGCGCGGACTAAGTGAGCGGACATTGGAGAAAGGAACGTTGCTATGTCGTTGTAAGAACCCAAGGCCCAAGTTGCCTTCGCTTTTTCCTTGAGATCTGCAATAGGGTCGCTCAAAACAAATCTTTAGAATACTGTTCTATTTGTTGTAATAAAGTTTATGATATTTCTTCATCAGAGCATCGTGGTTGTATGAGAAGACATGCTCCGAAAGGTATCCATCTTCTTGTGGTAGTTACGTTTTGACGTGCACTGTGAGAATCCATGCCATGAGCAGCACTTGCAAACGTTCTTACGAAGAAACCTTAGCGCTTCAAAGACTGCAACTTATCCAATAATTGAGGTAAGTCCTGAGTATTGGATTGATATTAATGACAATTGGAATTGGCTGATGTTTCAGTTAGGGGCCGGCATGCACCAGCCAACTCCTCTAACAACGGATGAAGTTAGGCTTAGGTTCCTCATAATAGAGCAACTTCGCTTATAATAGTAGCGAGGCATCAGGTGATGTGAGTAGTTGAGACAAGAACAGCACTAACGAACCCTAAAGAACCCCACGATGTCTTGTCCGATAGAGTTGGAATTACCACAGGTCAACTTTCTTAATAATGGTCATAATGATGTTACCCGATTAGGCTTGATCTCCTATTTAGAGATAGAAAGTCGTAAACAACTTCGGGACTGGCACTTATTACATTATAGCTGTGCCAGTCCTGCCATTCCATTACTGTTGTTGGGCTGCCACTCCAAATTATCCAATGTATACATCACTAATATCTATTACAGAATCTTATCATCATTATCCCAATATAAGTAGCGTGTTACGCCGTCCCTGTGTTCCTTCAGAAATGATGGTTATGACAGGTTAGGAGGTCTTGACAACTGATCGTCCAACATATTATAAATATATAATAGAAAATATGTGTTGAATGTTTAGATGGATTGTATATTAGTCGATGAATAAGTCATCGATTTAAGTATTTGTGTTATTGCTTCCTTAATAGATCAGAAGGATCTCTTCTATGTAATGCCATGAGTGAAGTTGCATTTATCGGGTCATCGTCGGTTGGTTTTCTACAATTAAAGGTTCACTCAGCGGTTGTGAGGGTGCGAGCGGTGTTGTTAGTCTTCCACCACCAGGAGACGGTGTTGATGAAATTGTAGGTGAAGGGATTCCTGTTAATTTTCCAGTTTTTATTTCAATAAGGTTCATTCTGAAAATAAGGCCGAAAAATATTTGTTACGTCCTTTTGCTGGTATTTGGACAATCCAGGAGATAGAAGAGAAATTACAGATTATATCTTATACTATACTAATTTCTGATTATTAGTCTGTCCCCCAAGGATTATCTATGACAAACCGCCAAGTGCCATCGGCCTGATGACGCAGAACATCCGCAGATTTCGCAGCCATATTAACCGGATTGCCATCAGGTCCAGTTCCACTAAATGACCATTCGGTAGTTACAAGAGCAAGATCGCTTGCTTGAAGCACCCTCATTACTTTTAGATCCAACTTGCCCTTCAAGTCGATGAACCTGCGTAGACTTTGGCGTACAGATTCCGGACTTTTATCAAGTTGTCCTGGTTGTAATGCAAAACACGCATCAAACTCATAGAGCGTCATGAGGGAATCTAGATCCCCTGCGTTGATACCTTCAACTACAGAGTTGAGCACTTCTCGAGGTGTCATTTTTTTAGACATACATACGTTTTGTAATAATTGTCGCTTTTAAGTCTGTTACTAGAAATATATTCTATAACCTAATAGATAGTCGAAAACATGTTACAAAATACTCGTTATACTAATTATCCTCCTGACTAGGTATCACACACCTGTCTCCTCACCGAACCGTTATGATGCCTCCAATCCTGGCTTCGTAATCGTAAGCTAGGGACCTGAATAATCAGTAAGGGTTAGTATAATGACTTATACCCTATCCACATGTTTAGATTTCTAAATGCTTTCTCTTACGAAATACAGGGATATGAAAAGCAACAAGCAAAGGAACGAACTTATGGTAACTTTCAAGGGATTAAAGTATGGGGCTTTTGCTGGTTTTATTGCTACTTGGTCTATATCATCTGTGATCGCGGTGACTGAACTTCTACTCGGGCTAAATATGGGCACATTCTACTCAATCATAGGTATTAGTCTTGGTGCCAGTGATACTACGGCTGCTACATCTACAGCTTTTGGTCTTCACCTTCTGGTTGGTACCACAGTAGGAGCACTATTTGGTGTCATCGGAATCAAATGGAAAAAGGTACGAATGCTTAGTCCGTACAAGAGTATGTTGGTAGGTATGGGAGCAGGTATTGTACTGTGGTTAGTATTGTTTCTGCCAATAACCACATTTTTTGTTCAGCCAGCCATTAATTCTATCACTACTACGCTGGCCATGGAATCGCAAAAGGCATTGCTGTCAGAAGACATAAACCAGTCCATTTCAAACATTACATTAGCTGCAATAGGGTTTCATTTAATTTGGGGTGCAGTCTTTGGATTCATAATAAGCTCACTTCTAAGGATCAGGCTCTTTGGCATAAAGCAACATTATGATGATATCGTGAATATCGATCCAAATATTAGGTTAATTACCATTTGTGATTCAGAAGGTAGAACGATGTACTCTCGTCACCGCCAGGGGGTAAGGAATTTACTTACTCCTGAGGAGAGTAGAAAATCACTTGAGATGGCCATGATGGGATGGA
>DASSCH010000117.1:0-3105 GCA_035697905.1 Nitrososphaeraceae archaeon | reverse complement strand
AGAGTTAGTCTCGCTCACTATATCTGATACAACCCCCGCTCTTGCTCCCGACGCCCGCCTTGCGCACTCAAACGCAATTTCAGTCTTACCAGTACCAGTACTGTATACTATTGAGCCCCTAAAATCATTCTTCATCCATGATTCTACAGCCTCCTCTTGATCTTTTTTTAGTTTAAATGGAAATTTTAGATTCTCAATTGCAGGTAAGCCTCTGTTAGATCTTACATCCTTTGAAGGCTCGGCTTTTGCATTGACATCTGTTCTAACAATCCGCAAAACTATCCATCCTCCTTGAATAGACCCAATCTAATATCGTATAAAGTTCTCCTCATATTTTTCCGCTATTTTTCTTTGAAACCTAGTAAGGGGTAATAAAAAGTAAATATTATGTTTGTGATGATGATCGCCTTTGAATAACGAACAAGTCATTTTTATAGATTATATATTTCAGTATATATTATCTCTTACCCAAATGGTATATTACGAGAGGATGTCAGAGGTATAGACGATTCAAATCTTTATCCTTCCCAATTTCAATACCGGTGTTACAAATTAAGCAATTAGTAGCTGCGGCGGCTGCTGCCGATCCGCCATTTTACTGACGACTTATCTCTATGCTCGCTGAACTTTGAAAAATATGGAAAAAAATCGGATCATTTGAAGAATAAGGGAATTTAGCAACAACGGTCGCAGCGCTTTGTTCGCTATACCCTCGAGTTCGTTGATACTCCGCAGAAATCAAAAGAACAAAGAACAAAGTAATGCTTAACCTAATTCATGGACTAGATTTTGGTTGTCCGCTAACCTTAAACACATTTCAGCAAGAAACTACAGCTGTCACAGAAATAGACCAATTCGTCAAATTTAGAATGTAGCTCCATAATCTCATTACATCTGGGACATTCAATTTCTGTGTCCAATTCAGATAGAATTGGGTTCTCCTCTTGCCGCTGCTGCTGCTGCTGCTCCTCTAAACTAGGCTCTTCTTTTGTTCCAAGTGTCTGCTTTTCAGACATGGGTCTTTGAGAAGCGAGCTTAGTACGGGCATGTTTAGACATAGTCATACCACGAAAATTTATTATTTATGTTCCAGCTGACTCTGGGGGGACGGGGGAGCTAGCTAAATAACTGTACAACACTCCACCTCTATCTTGATATAGTCAATGTTGACACCAAGTCAATTCTAGCTAATAATGAGATGACATTTGTAGCATCAATTGCGGTCTAAAAATCTGAGTCGGCAATCCAGTGGTGTATGAAATTCTAGTTTGTTAGTTCTTACGATACCTTAATTGAGTTTCATTATATTGCTTTTCCATGGAACCAAGATCCAAAAACTTTGCAGATTGAAATTATATAGTATTGTCTGCCATCACTATCTGACCAATTCATTATGAGGATGTTCTATAGAAACATGAAATGATAGACGAATGCGAAGAGGCAGGAACTACTTACGAAAGATATGTGCCGTTGCACTCAGTGCAAATCCTAGCGTTAAATTTGCAGCAGTTTTAAATGAGAAGGGAACATTAATTGTAGCAGAATGCAAGTCTAACACCAACAACTTTGGTAGAATTGTTACAAATATGAACTATCTGTTCCATCAAAACTACATACTCCCTAGTTTGCAAGAAAGATGCAGCAAGAATATGAAGGTCATGATAGATGAAAACGGTACTGAGATAGAATTCAAAACGGTTCCCGTTAGTTGGGACACAGAGGTCGCAATAACCCCATTAGCAGAAATAAAAGGGATGTATTTATGTGTGTACTTTAGCCGTCTATCACGACCGACCGATCGATCAATAAATAAATGAAGCACAAATTCATATAGTTATTTCTAGCTTATCCATTTGTATACTTGACTGAATGTTATGATGGATTATGAGGATATCCTAGTGACTTTATTTTTTGGCTTAGCACAACAGGAAATAAAACTGGTTCTACATCTAGAGATTTCAGGGTTTCAGGAAGGAGTTCTTGTTGTTTCAAACAATAATTTTGTATTTCAAATATCGACGGCATCTCAAGTACTTTGTTACCATTCTCCACATACCTTTTTAATAACAAAATACATTTGTCAGGGGGTTTTTCGCTATCTAGGATCAAGTAATCCTTTTCTAGAACGTTACCTTCAATGAATCTACCTATCTGCTTAGGTCCAGGGTACGTTTCCTTGCCCACGCTAGTCTTTGACTTGTACAACATTTCAAATTTGCCATTAGTTTTTTCAGGTTTGCGAACCTTAACTGCAACCAATTTGTAAATGCCATTCATTGTAGGATTGTCCTGAGAGGTACTCAGCTCCGTGCCAACTCCAAAACAATCTATCGAAGCACCATTCGCTAGGAGTTCAGAGATAGAATGCTCGTTTAAGTCCCCGCTAACCATAATTTTTGTGTCTTTACATCCTGCATTGTCGAGTAATTTTCTCGTCTCTATGCTGAGGGTACAGAGATCTCCACTATCAAGTCGGACGCCATACGGCCTAATTCCTGAGCATAGTAGTTCTGTGACCGCTTTCAACGTATCGTACGTGTCAACAAGTAGAAATCCAGTAGGAAACATATTGTTGAATTCTTTGAAGGCATCAAGCTCGTTCTCATGACTTAATATAAAAGAATGGGCCATAGTACCAAATACTGGTATACCAAAGGCCTTTCCAGCAAGGATATTGGAGGTTCCAGCACAACCACCAATGAATGCTCCTCTAGCGGCAAGAACGCCCGCTTGTGGTCCATGAGCTCTTCTTGAACCAAATTCAACAATTGGTTTGAGGCTAGCTGCTGATACAATTCTAGCTGCTTTGGTGGCAATCAAACTCTGAAAGTTAATTATCGACAAAATGTATGTCTCCAATAACTGTGCTTCAATGATCGGAGCTTCTATCCTCATGATCGGCTCATTTGGAAATAGTACCGTCCCTTCTGGTACCGACCATAATGATCCGCTAAACTTGAATCCTCTCAGATAATCGAAAAATTCCTTATCGACGTCTTTGAACACTTCTATAGATTGTAAGTATGTAATTTGTTCGTCATCATAACGTAAATTCAGGACGTACTGAATCACTTGCTCAACTCCTGCTACTATTATAAAAGATCT
>DASSCH010000116.1:0-7439 GCA_035697905.1 Nitrososphaeraceae archaeon | reverse complement strand
GTGAAATTAATGCTAAGAGTGAAACTATCATAATTACAACCATAATGGTAACGGATAAAATGGCCAATTGTTTTATGATGAGTTCAATCTTTGAAAAAATAATTGGTTTAAATTTATTGATAAGCTGTTGGGACATTCGGTCATCAATCATTTTACCTTCAAATCAGCATCTTCTGCTCTACGATTTCCAATCTTTCTATGTGAACAAAGACCTACTAAAATTGCATGATTTGTTTCATAGTTTGGTACAATCTGCCCAGCTGATATTTCAATCGATTATCATGTAACAAGTCGATTATCCCGTTCTTAACTGAATAGTGACCAATTTAATCTTGTATAATGACCATCGTTGATAGCTATACTACTCAACTGCTTTACGAAACCCCCCTCATCCAATTGACTAACTTCGATCCAGATCTGTTAATGCCGGCGAAGAACCCAGACAGTAGATGATTATAATTTAGGGCTCTAATCTATTTTATATCGAGCTCGTCTTTTGAATTCCTTCAAGATCTCAAGAAGCTTCCTCAACTGTTCATGTCTGAAATGACCCATCCTAATTTGAGTTATATCCACGCCAAATTTTTTAAGTTCCTGGTACACTTCAGCATCCTCAAGGACCTCGATGAATTGCCTTTCATTAAATGGCTTTTGAACTAGCTCAACTAATTGCCTAAGCTGCCTTACAGCCTCCATTAGTATGTCTCTTACATAAGCGGATGCAAATATTATTCGTTGGTGAGGATTTACTGCCAAGATCTCCTGAGCAACTTCAAGCCCATTGCGCCCGGGCATCTTGTAATCTAGAACTACTGCATCAAAGGGCTGAATTTTTTGCATCGCGTCAGTCTGCAGTCTTACATTCTCAAATTCATCATGATATATTTTTAAACATTCCAAACCATCCTTCGCTGAAACAAGCACATGCTGGTACTTTTGAAATAGAATATCGTAGTAGAATCGGGTATCAGGATTATCCTCAGCTATGAGTACTTTCACGTATAGTCTTACTTAGGGAAATAATATATAGTTATTTCAAGCTTGAGCTTTACTCCATTCCAGGAGCCTCATAAAGAATAAAATTCCTAGCTAAAGGAAGTATGGGTGCACAACAAAGTAATCCGCATTGAGTGAGAAAAAACACTATCACATTGCCATAGTTGGTGGAGGTATCCTCGGATGTTCAATAGCCTATCTATTGTCATATAATCTCAAACCAGGTACTCGAATACTTCTAATTGAACAGGAAACTTCTCCGGCCTTTCATGCCAGCTCTCGAAATACTGGAAAGGTGCATGCTCCTTTCCTATATGATCCGTCGAAAAGAAAATTGTTTGCTAGATCTGCTTCGATTGGTTTTGATATGCTCTACGACTATTGCCGATCTAGGAATTTACCGTTCATTAAGGATGGGATATTGGAGGTCGCCACAGATGAAAATGGAATCGCTCATTTGCAGCGGTATCTTGATTGGGGATATTCAAATGGATTAACTCAGGAGGAACTTCAATACCTAGATAAAAAAGATGTTGCCACGTTGGAGCCAAATGTCAGATGCACAGGTGCTGTGCATTGCACAAAGGATGCCTCAGTCAACTACGGTGAAATCACCAAGAGCCTATTGGCAGACGCTCGGATCCTTGGATGCGAAGTGATGTTTGGAACCAAAGTCATTTCAATAAATTCACAAGAACATTCATATTCCAACCAAAGCTTGAAGGGTTTCCGCCAAGATTCAGTACAGCAGCAGCAGGAGCTGGAGCACGAACCTAAAATTCGGCTCAAGTTACTTCAAATACAAACCCTTCCCGAAAAAAAATTTTTTGCTGGCGAACAGTCAGGGTCGATTCCGTATTTGAAAGATTGGGTAAATGTCAATCATTCCACCGATACTTCTGACAGGCAAAGGCAATCTCTTATTGAGCTAACGGCAGATTACTTAATTAATGTCGCAGGAGGCGCGGCTCTTACTATTGCTCACGGTATGGGTTTGGCCAGAGGATTTTCAGCCTTGTATTTTAGAGGAGAGTACTGGATTGCCCCATCTTTTCTCAGGGACCTAACTAAGATGAGCATCTACTCTGCTCCTCGCTACCCAGAGTATCCGTTTCTGGATCCTCACTGGGTCGTCCGGATAGATGGAAGAAGGGAAGTGGGACCAAATGCAGTCTTGGTATCTGGTCCGTTTGCATACAACTGGAACCAAAATATGAGACTGATACTGCCAAAAATTCTACAATCTATCAGAGATACGGGAAGAGTAGGTCTAATTAGTCTCTTCACAGACAAGAAATTTGTATCACTAGCCTTTCATGAGCTTAGAAGCTCCCTTTCCAAGAAGGTAATGATAAATCGGGCTAAGCGGTTTCTCCCTGCACTCGACGCCTCTCAATTTACTAAAAGAGGAACATCGGGAATAAGATCCTCGTTAGTAGATATTAATGGTAAATTCGTCCCTGACATCTTTATAGCAAGAAATGATGACTCTGTGCACATGTTAAATTATAATTCTCCAGGGGCAACCGGGGCACTACCTGTGGCGGCACTAATAGTTGATCGGATAGTTAGGCAGGATAGATTTAGAACCACAACTGGATATAGCAGTGGCAATAAGATTAATTCTGCCAAAGACCTTGGTCCGGTGACTAAATGGGATATACATCAAATTAGCGACTTGATAACTGAAGGCGCTGATTAGTCGTCAATGATATTATCGGATCTGGAGTCAGGAAAAAAAATCGAGGCAATAAAAGGGGATTGTAGTAGCTTAATTTCAATCGTCTTGTGCTAACAATTTTAACCTTCAATGCTGAAAAATGGGATGATTGGAGGATTTGATTGTTAGCCAGCTATCATCTCTAAAATTATTCAGTCATTTTTTTATATATGAAGCTAGGTGATTATGCAACCACAGTTTCTTATCTATCATTTCCGATGGTTTATCTGGTTGCATTGGTTAGTACAGTATTATTCAACACGCTCTGCAAAGTTTCGCCACCGCCAGCCAGGCCTGATGAAAACGAAGTTGTATTTCCAGAGTTTGCCGCACCAGCCTCCCCAGTATCTGTCTCAAATTCATTCCTGTTCGTTGGTATCTCTATGAAAGGAGTTACCGTTTGACCATTTGCCCCTGCTCCTTCGCCACCACCAACCACAAGAGGTAAGTGGCCATTCCATTTCTGAGACTTGAGCCATTCTAAATAGCTAGGACTCTGACGCAGCTGATCATCAATTGTGGTTATT
The DNA here is from genome assembly GCA_035697905.1 of Nitrososphaeraceae archaeon. Taxonomy (GTDB): domain Archaea; phylum Thermoproteota; class Nitrososphaeria; order Nitrososphaerales; family Nitrososphaeraceae; genus TH5896. The sequence continues at coordinate 4,196 of DASSCH010000116.1, read as the reverse complement.
GCTTGTGCTTCACCTTGCGCTTGCAGTACGTTCGCTTGTCTAACTCCTTCAGCTCTTGCAATATTTGCCTGCTGCTCTCCGACTGCTCTGGCTTCTGCCTGTTGCGCTTCAATCTCTATTCTACGCAGCTCATTCTGTGCCTGCAATGCCCGCTGCTGAGCTGCTACTTTTGCCTCTACGGCCCTTACAAATTCGTCTGAGAACTGAAATTCAGTAATGGATATTGTGTCTACGGCAATATTGTATGCAGCAAGTCTTGCCCGAATTTGCTCCTCGATTTCATTTTTTACCAGTTCTCTTTTTGTGATCAATTCTTCTGCGTTAAACCTTGCAGTCACCTGCTTGACTGATTCCTGAATTGCAGGCACAATTACCCTGTTGGCGTAATCTAGGCCTAACTGTCGATATACAAGTTGAGCGCTATCAGGATCAAGTCTGTAATTTAAGGCGACTTGAGTTCTGACATCTTGCAAATCACGTGAAGCGGACACCGTATCCTCCGTTATCTTCTGGGTCCTAACTTCCATTTGGACAACGTTGTCTCTAACCGGTACCACGAAATGGATACCTTCCTGCAACGATCTGCTGGTGTCTACCGCACCAAAGTTTAATAGTACGCCTCTATTTCCGGCCTCAACGATCTTGATACTAGACACGATAAGGATCGCGACTACTATTACACCTATTATTGCAGGGATTGCAATTTTCAAAATTCTCTTACTAGAACTTGAATTCGGGTACGGATCCCCATATGGATAACTAGGTTTACCTCGCTTGAATGGGTTCTTCGGCATCTATATCAATTATCCCCCAGTAGAGATTTAAATGAAATTTTCATATTCAATGACGATCAAAATACCCGTTCCTTTTGTATAAACCTATAGTGCGGAATGAGTTCATTCCATGAAAGGGCTAAACGAGTAAAATAAGAGAATTCAAATTAAAGTGTTTAGAGGGAGATCAACTATATTTATATCGAATTGTATGTGTCCCCAGACAATCTAGGTGCAGAATAGGATATGACGATTGCAATAGATATTTTTTCGGTTTGGAATCTAATTCAATTTCTTGATCTATTTGGAACCATGGCATTTGCAGTGACTGGTGCGATAAAGGCAGTTGAACATAGGCTAGATATTTTCGGAGTAATAGTTCTAGCGGCCATTACTGGATTAGCTGGCGGAATTATAAGAGATGTACTACTAGGGAGAATCCCACCTTCTGGAATCTCCGAACTCTCATATGTAAGCATTGCGATAGTCACGGCTGTTTCCGTTTTCTATCTATATCCTAAATTCAAGAGTCAAATGGGTTTATTTTTGACATTTGATGCAGTGGGGTTAGGAGTATTTACTATAATTGGGGCCACAATAGCGCTTAACACATACGGATTTAACGTTCTGCTGATGGTATTTGCAGGAATGATCACGGCAATCGGTGGAGGAATTATCCGTGATGCCTTGGTTAACGAGACACCCCTGGTTTTTAGAAAAGAGTTGTACGCATCGATAAGCTTTGTTGGAGTGCTACTGTATATTTTACTGATTTATGAGGGAGTCAATCTAGAAATTTCTAGTATTATTTGCATCATTTTTGTAACCTTTTTCAGGATCATGGCCATACATTATAAATGGAATTTGCCTATAAGAGGTACGGGACAGTTTGTGAAGTAAGTTTATCGGCTGACGTTCAATTTAGACAGTATCTCTCTAACCCTTCACTTCATTGACTATTCTGGGCGAGCTAGAAGTGGGTAGGTAGCTAGCTACTAGTAGAGGTAAGCAGAAAAAGTTTACTGTGGAGTTGGAGCAGTAGTATTGGTTCTTGTACCGGCATTACTCTCAGATTGATCGACTGAGTTTCTACTTGTTGGAATCTCTATAAACGGGGTCACTGATTGGCCACTAGCACCTGCTCCACCACCCACTACAAGAGGCAACTGACCATCCCATTTCTGAGACTTGAGCCATTCTAGATAGCTAGGACTCTGACGCAACTGCTCGTCTATCGTGGTTATGGCCTGTGCTTCACCTTGTGCCTGCAGTACGTTTGCTTGTCTAACTCCTTCAGCTCTTGCAATATTAGCTTGCTGATCCCCGACAGCCTTTGCCTCTGCCTGTTGCGCTTCAATCTCTATTCTACGCAGCTCATTCTGTGCCTGCAATGCCCGCTGCTGGGCAGCGACTTTTGCCTCTACAGCCCTCACGAACTCTGGGGAAAACTGGAACTCTGTAATAGAGATGGCGTCAACAATGATATTGTAAGCAGCCAGTCTGTTTCTAATTTGCTCTTCAATTTGATCTTTTACAGTTTCCCTTTTTGTAATTAATTCCTCTGCATTGAATCTTGCAGTCACTTGTTTTACTGACTCCTGAATTGCTGGCACAATTACCCTGTTGGCATAATCTAAACCTATATCCTTGAAAACAAGCTGAGCGTTATCGGGATTAATATGATAGTTTAAGGCTACCTGCGTTCTGACATCCTGAAGGTCTTTGGAAGCAGATGCTGCATCCTCAGTAATTTTCTGAGTTCTCACTTCCATTGGAACAACGTTATCTCGCACAGGTACGACAAAGTGGATGCCTTCTTCAAGAGATTTGGTAGTATCCACGGCACCAAACGACAGAAGTACTCCCCGGTAGCCCGCTTCAACGATTTTTACGCTACCGGTCACAGCTATTGCTACAATGATTATACCTATGACGGCTGGTATTAGAATCTTTATTAGTGGGCTAGAAATTCTACCACGGCCAGGAACAGAACCCCTCGAATAGGGTGAACCGTGAGGATCTTCAAGAGGTTCTCCTTCAGGAGTTGTCCTGCGTGATCCTCCACTGTTACTACTACCACCAGAACCGTATGGGTAATTCTTATCCTTACGCTTAAATGGATTTATTTTCATCGTACCTTAAGCCCTTGTTTAATACACCAAGAAACCAAACTCTATCTAGCCAATCGTACTGAGATAGCATCACTAGTAAAACCAAATTCATGATAATTTAATTCAACAATTTGCATATATATATGTTAGAACACTAAAACCGAAGTGATACGTGACACGCTGTCTCCAAACTTATAGATATTATTTTTGTCAAGCCTTATTTGAAGTACCATACATGATCCAGGGTATATTGATACACCTGTATGAAAAAATTAAATATTTTATACATTTGTTAATGCTAACCCTAGAGTCAAAACTCTATTAGAGACGGACCTGGTACGAATACTCGACCCCTTTCCTTCTAATGCCAATTTTAAGTAAACGAGAATAATCACCTGCATGCTGTTTATCAAATCCGATCTGTTCCATAACTCATATGAGCGGCAAACGGATAGACAGGTTGTCTATCTGACTTTGGCAGAAAGTTATTTCTGTGGACGTAATAGTTCTTGTCCTACCTATGGACAACAGATCTTACTACTTTTACTTTACTACTGTCCCTATTCGTAGCGTTTAGAGTAATACTAATCAGACTTTTGTTTTAATATAGTAGTATCATCACATGACTACGTTTGATAGTCAGATTTAGATCTTTTTTTGAGCAATTCACCGGGATTGCGCATCATAGAAACCAAACTGAAAAATAAGTACTAATAAATTAATATCTTTTATTTCATCAGGAAGGAGGGACCATTGCCTTTCATCTTCTTGGCCTCGCGCCTCGCGCCCCTCGCTACTGCTATCATTAGCCATAGAAAACAAATTAAGAAAAATTTACTTTTTTGATTTCTTCTTAAGCTGCTGCTTGAAGGCTTCGATTAATTCGTGAACAGTTGTTGCATCTTCAGGATTCTTGTCGTCTCTTATCTTTCCTGTAAATTTTGGGAATCTTAATGCCAACCCGGACCCTTCTCTAATCGAATTTAAGCCAGCTGTGTGGGCGGGACTGAGAGTAATCTCTGAGGCAATTACTTCAATAACAATCTTTGGTTCAAACCATACGTCCATCTGATCCATCCTTGTGTCTACGCGGGGTGACTTGTGTGCAATTCGAAGGCTTTCAAGACTATTGTAAAAGCTTTCAAGATGTTCGTCAGTAAATCCAGTCCCCACCTTGCTCACACTCCTGAACAGGTCTTGTACTTCATCATATACTCCCAATAAGAGGGCTCCATATTTCCCTACTCTTCTTCCTCTCCCATACAAAGCACCTATAATTACTAGGTCGAGAGTATCTGCCAGCTCACTTCGA
>DASSCH010000115.1:0-3144 GCA_035697905.1 Nitrososphaeraceae archaeon | reverse complement strand
TCAAAATAAAGACCTATCCAGTTTTATAGAAAAAATTATGATTAATCACGTTAAGTGGAATATTGGATATTGACTTCAGTAAAGAATTAATTCAGTTCATTTTTCTTTAGATATGATTTAGCATTTTCTAATTTACTTACTTCCTTTTCTGATAGCTTGATCCCCAACATTTCTTTGAATTCTAATGCATTAATGACCGCTTTGCCTCCATAATGGTTATTAAAATAAACCCTGAGAACTTTGGTCTCTTCCCTGATCTTGTCTATTTTTTCAACCCACGGTTCGAGTTCTTCCTTGTTATACAGATAGTCATACCAATAATGGCCTTTAATATTTCTACCATGAAATCTAACAAAAGAATGATCAGCTGTAGTCACAATGGTTTCAGATAGAAACTCAAGGTTTTCTTTTTTTGGTGAATCAGTTATTACTGATGCGATATTATAATGCTTTAGTAATTCCCATGGACCTTCCGTTTTCCATGAAGGATTTCTAAATTCCAGTGCATATTGATAATCGTCGCTATTACCACTTTTGAACTCATGAAATCCCTTACTATCTCTCTTAGAAAAGGTCGATAGCTCATTCAGAAATGATTCGACATTCTTAAATTCACTAACCGTAAAACTTGGTGGTAGTTGTATCAATATTGCCCCTAGTTTGTTAGCACTTCTCAGTGGTGAAATCTTTTCGAGAAAAGATTCGAAATCTTTTAGAACGTTCTTTTTAACATCCAATCTTTTTCTATGTGTAATAGTTTCGGGAACTTTGACTGAAAACTGAAATTCAGTCGGGGTTGCCTTACTCATACCAATAAATGTACCCTTGGTCATACTGTTATAGAATCGCTCATAGAATGAAGCGTCCATCTCTGCAGTATCAAAGAATTCAGAATAATGCCGCAATCTCTTAGTCTCCTTGTCTGGATAAAATACTCCTATCCATCCCCCGCTCTCTTCTGGCAGACTACCGTAATTCCAACCCGAGCAGCCTATAAGGAGTTTTCCCATTTTATATACAGATAGTTAGCAGAATATGGCTTAAAGCATTATCGTAATATTGTGTATGTTATCCTAGGTGAAAAATGATTTGTGCTACTAGTAGCTCAATATCGCAAGCGATATCATTCGTGAAAGAATGATATCTTTTCAAGTCAACGTTTCCAATAGACATTTGATTAATTGATATGACAAGAATGAGTGAGAAAGAAATTTCAACCCGCATCAAATATAGGTATCAGTTCAAAAGGCAATGCAACATCTTTTGAAGTAGCGAATACCGTCAACAAAAAATGTTAGTTATGTTTGCATTAGAAATATATGATTAGTATACTAGATTTATCTACTAAAAATATATGACTTCTGTGGTATAGCAAACTGTCCAAACTTAGATAAAACCTATTGCAAATGACATTATAATGAATGGGAACGTACGTATCTGGTTTGGATGTTTCATGGTAGCGCTTATGCTAATAGTGAGTGTAACTGTTCCAATACAGTTTAGTGATGCAAGACAGAAATATGCAAACCAGTTCGATGCAGCGGCATCCTTATTTAATAACTGTTCAGGTGATAATAGTCATTGCGTTGGTAACAATGTCCTGACTGAAGGAAAGAATAATGATCCTAAAATATTTGTAACTGGACCACCGGGACCACCGGGACCTAAAGGAGATACTGGTGATAGAGGACCCCAAGGTACACAAGGACCACAGGGAATACAAGGCCTGACTGGACCGACTGGCCCACAGGGGTTGACTGGACCTCAAGGTGACACTGGCGACACAGGCCCACAAGGATCTCAAGGACTTACCGGACTAACAGGACAGCAAGGGCCGCAAGGGGTTCCAGGACCAGCAGGAGCACCAGGAGCAGCAGGAGCACCAGGACCAGCAGGAGCAGGAGCACCAGGAGCACAAGTATCAGCATCAGATTTATTGCAATTAGCAGAACGAGTAGAAGCAGCACAACAAGCAGCACAACAAGCAGCACAACAACAATCAGCACCAGATTTACAGCAAATACTAGCAGGACTAGCCAGCAGTATCGGCCTATAAGCCCCAGCAAGTATTACATTTAGCGGGAGACCACAATTAGTAACACCCTAAATAGGTAAAGACCTCCACTTCCTTTCTTTCTTTTAGGTACACGACATTTTATGAGTCTACTTTAAATTGCCTCCATGAATTGGCGAATGCCAGAAGAGCATAGACATTCTGAAAGCCCTCAAACAGATAGTCATGTGAGTCTCTCTGTCTAAATATCCTTCACCTTACTCTACCACAGCCCCTCTCAGGCTCTCCGGAGTACCTCGGCCTTCATTAGGCGAATGTTAGCCTTTATCTATAATATGAAATCCCTAAGTGAGAATCCAAATCATAACGTAAACATATCAAACATTATCAAGAAATAGTTTTAAAGACAATCATCTTAGTCGACCCAAAGATTGGGGTGTTGCTTTAGAGAATCCTGCATTGAATACAACTGAATGTTGCCAGGTCTGCAGCATTGCCGAAGATATAGCACAGGCTGAAAAGGGGATAGGAACAACAGGCCTATGACAATCATGTGCCTGCCAGTGGAAGGTTCGATATTAATAGGTGTGATTGAGTCAATGCAAGAACTACAAAGATGATTTAAGTGAGACGATTTATGATACCCTGCAAGTCATTTACGTTTCCTATTAATCCCCATTCTACAATGCCGCCGCAGCCGGTGGGTTCTTCAAGGATTTGGAGTGCAGCGATGAATAGGGGAAGTGGTAGACTCAACAATAATGTGCCCCCGCCTGCAAGAGCGATACCATTACGGATATATCCTACTGCACGTTCTCCTTCTGTAGTGTAGTAGTCATATTACTTAATGCGGGAGTCAAATAGGGATATGAAAGCCCAGAATGAGATTCGAGCCATGAATAAAGATCTGCTAAAACATACTGTGGGATGGGTCCAGTTGAAGTCGACATCTGGGGCGAAGGATAGAAGGTATGTCCTAGATCCGGATATGTTATCAATGTATGGTCAGGATGTTTAACGTCAGTCAGTCTTTGTTGGAAGAGAAAGGCTTGTTCAACTGGAGTCTGAGAATCATTTTCACCATTAAGCATTAGTATACCCGTAGAGTTAGAGACGTTACCAATCACACT
>DASSCH010000114.1:0-10733 GCA_035697905.1 Nitrososphaeraceae archaeon | reverse complement strand
CTGGTTTACGTTCCATCCAGAAGTCTACATCTTCCTAATCCCTGCCGTAGGAATGCTGTATGAAACCATTCCTAAATTTTCCAGAAAGCCGATCTTTAGTTACCAGTCGGGGGTTACGGCATTCGTACTACTTGGCATTATTGGATTTGCGTCGTGGGCACACCACATGTTCGCGGTAGGAATGAGTTTCACCGAGAAAACCGTTTTCATGGTAGGAACACTTGCTGCTGTTCCAGCGTCAGCTATGCATGTGTTTAATTGGCTTGCCACCATGTGGGGTGGGAGAATAAAGTTTGCTGCTCCCATGCTGTTTGCTGTTGGGGCAATAATGTTATTTTTCGCGTCGGGTGCTGGTGGTGTTGTAAATACTCAGATGCCGCTCGATTTTATCACACATGATAGTTATTGGGTGGTTGGGCACTTCCACCTAATGTTGATGGGAACAGTATCTCTTGGACTGACTGGCTTCTTGTATTACCTCTTTCCGCTTATGACTGGACGAATGTACAATGAGAAATGGGCCAAAATTCACTTCGCATTGGCATTTGTTGGAGTGATATTTGTATTCATTACACAACACTTGCTAGGGCTATATGGTATGCCTAGGAGAGTCTATGACTATATTGATTCTCCGGAATTAGTGATGATGAACCAGATTGCTACGATAGGAGCATTCACAGTCGGAATATCATACGTCATAATGGTCATCAATATGCTAAGAAGTGCAGGCAAAGGAAAGCCAGCCGAGATGGATGACCCGTTCAAGATAGGAGAGGAGTATTATGACTACAGAAGACGAGAACCACCAATCCATCATTAGGACCTCTCCTCGGAGGCTGGCCAAGGGAATGGCCATTCTGATCGTAGTCATGGCGGTAGGGGCTGCCATTGCTGTGCCAAATTGGACCGAGATGGTAAAGTACCCTCCCCTTGTTACTACAATTGAGACTGAGGAGCCTTCCCCAGCTGGCGTTAGCGAAGGAGAAGGTTTGCCAGCTGCCGAGGAAACAGAGACTGCAGTTCCTCCCGGCGCAATGACAATAACGATACTTGAAGGTTCTGCGGTTCAGGGAAGTCCTGACTACGAACCTGATGCTGCACAAGTACCACTAAATACTGCAGTTGTCTGGCAAAATGCTGATACAGTTCCTCATACTGCAACCTCTGGAAGTGGTCCTGAAGACGGCAACTCTGGACAAATTTTCGATACCGGTATCATAAATAATGGTGAAAGCTCAGCACCCATGGAACTAGCTGGTGCTGCAGAGGGAGATGAGGTCGCGTATTTTTGCCAAGTTCATCCTTATATGACAAGTGCTCTTACAGTTACCGCTCCAAGTGCGGAGGGTTCAGCAGCTGCTCCGGCGGCAGGCGGGGGGGCCGAAGCTGCCGGTGCAACCCTTACCATTCCAGAAGGAGCTTCAGTACAAGGTAACCCAGCTTATGATCCGGATCCATTGCCTGTCACCGCAGGAGACGTAGTAGAGGTATCAAATGAAGACACAGTTCCTCATACAGCTACAAGTGGAACCGGACCGGAGGATGCTGAATCGGGAAGTCAATTTGACACAAGCATTATAGATGCAGGCGCCACTGCACAGATAGACACTGCCAATCTTGCAGCTGGAGACTATCCGTATTACTGTTCAGTCCACCCGTACATGCTAGGTACCATGAAAGTATCGTGAAAAGATGAATTCCCTAAAGTATCTTTCCTTCGGCACTCTTTCTTGCTTGTTTACTCTGATTTTTTTTGGCGGATATGTTAGTGCTTCTGGGGTTGGTCTCTCATGTCCAGATTGGCCCCTCTGTCCAGCGGGACTGGTGCCTATGAGTGAATTCTTGATTGAATATGTGCACAGGACATTGGCAGCTACTACTGGATTACTAGTAATTATAACAATGATCTTCACTCTAAAGTCAAAATCGTCTAGAAGGGGTATGAAACTTGCTGCCGTAATCGCAGCTGGTTTAGTGCTGGGCCAGATTGCCTTGGGTGGAGCAGTGATTGTCGAAAGGCTCCATGCTCTATTGGTTACAATACACTTCGCCATAGGCATGACCTTGTTCTCTATGTTAATTTTGGTGACGGTCTACGCATTTCAATTGCCTTCGCCGACAGCCAGAAAAGAAATCACTAGCGCTCTTGGCAAAGCTTAATGTGACAGAATTAAAGGTCAACGTCAATTCGGAGTGGATTTACTAGTGTTTTTTATGCCTGTGATATGGCATAGAGGGGGGCTAAACCAAGTGACACCGATTTTTTTACCTGTTACCAATTGAGCATGACGAAGATCAACGACAATTTTGCGCACACGTTCTGAACCTTATTGTCTGATTTCGATCACTTTGATGGCTCCTCTCGTACTGGCCTCATTTAATTAAGTAGCAGCGTCTTAATAAGGAGTAGCTGAAATCTCACTTTTCTGTCTAAAGGAGCCATTTAGTAAAATATAATACTGATAACCATTACCTCAAACACTTATGTGGAAGGTTATGATGCCAAGAAAAATTGCTTTTGGTGAGAACGCTGCAAAAGAATTCGACTATCCAAAAAATTCTCTAGTTATAACGACTACTACCCCAGAGATATACGAAAAGTGGTTAGACTACATGGGCATCAAAGAATATGAAGTATACAATAAGGTGACACCCGATCCATCAATAGAAACCGTTGAAGCCATAAAAAAGAATTATGAAGGGCGGAAAATTTCTGCTTATATCGGCCTGGGCGGGGGCAGTTCTATGGATGTGTGTAAATATTTGGGTAAACTGACCGGCATTCCAAAAATACTTATACCAACTACATTCGGCACTGGCGCTGAAATGACTACCTACGCGGTAATAAGTTTCGAACATAAAAAGAAACTACTTCAAGACGAGGCTTTTCTTGCTGATGCCGCAATAGTTGATCCGTATTTCTTGCCTGGCACCCCTTACAACATTATGAGAAACTCTGCTTGCGATGCAGCAGCTCAGGCCTCGGAGGGATATGATAGCAAATTGGCTAACCCGTTAACCAAGCTCTTTTGCAAGGAGGCGTTCGATGTACTGGAAGATGCAATAATTAACGATAAACCACATTTATTACCATATGGTGCGATGCTATCGGGAATTGGTTTTGGGAATTCGTCGACCACCCTGGGGCATGCGTTATCTTATGTATTCTCGAACGAAGGAGTACCTCATGGGTACTCGTTATCTTCATGTACGACAGTGGCGCACAGATTCAACAAGTCAATCTATTATGAAAGATTTAAACAAATCTGCAAAAAGTTAAATTTTGAACCGCTCACGCTGAAGCAAGGGTTTGAAGAGGCTGCAGATGTTATTATGCCTGATCGAGGACACCTAGATAACAATCCCATATCTATTAGTAGGGAAGATATAGTTCAGTGCTTGGATGAAATCATAAACAAGAATCCTCTGTCATAACGATTTAGCTCGCCAATAGCCGCGCCATAAAATTTCCGCGGCCGCCAAAATTGAGGTTATTAAAACTAGGCCGCGCTTTCTAACAGTTTCTTGCGGTTTCTACGGATCAAAGGTATAATCTTTTTCATAGTTATATCGTGGAAGTTCTCTGTGTCCACATCAAAGGTGAAAATTATGACGTATCGAAGATGATTGTGTTCATCAGTGATTGGTATGGTGAGCCTTAATAATTTGTCGTAGTGAGAGCAAGTATAGAAAATCTTTCCTAAGAGCTGTTGCCATCTAACGCGAGTATATTGTCTAGTAGCGGCGGTAATGGCGTACTGCTCAGTTTCTTGCATGTTCAACAAAGGAATTATTCCCTTCCTTTCGGCAGTCGCTAGGAGTCTCCCATGGCCGTCAGCAATCCCAATAAATCTAATCGATCTATCTAGTGTTACTACTTTCTCACAGAAGCGTTTAAACTGATTATTATCGGTCATCGATTTATCAGATCAATGGCTATCATTTTTATACTTTTGACTCGGCTTGGTTGAGCCTTGCCAAGGTCCGATTAAATTACACGCGTGCTCCGCCCGATCTTCAGCATAATTATTCTACTCATATAGAAATGTCGTCATCCCATTAGCGACGACTGTAATATATTAGATAATGCAAAGCACAGTTTACAAATTGATTTTTTCAACGGGCAGATCAGGCTTGTTACCCCATTCGCCCCACGATCCTAGGTACATTCTGACTTTTTCGTATCCCAACAACTTCAGCACAATGAATGTATTGGCAGCTCTGTAACCGCCCTGACAGTAAGTGATTACTTCGTCGGATTTTGATATTCCAGAATATGTTTCGGCCAACTCTGAAATCCTCTTAAACTTACCATTGTTCTCCCTATCTATATTAAGCGACCAGTCAATATTAATCGCGTGGGGTATATGGCCACTTTTTAGAGCACGTACTATTCTTCCCTCGAATTCTTGCTCAGATCTACAATCTAATAAAGCGTATTTCTTGGCTGAGCTCTGCATTATCGAAGACTTTACCATTTTTAAATCGGCTAGTACTTCTGAATTTGCGTTTGTTGCTGGTTCTGAATGGGAAAAAGGGTTGGTTTCTTTTTCAATTTCAAAACCCCTAGCCTTCCATTCTCCCAATCCGCCATCTAGTATAGACGCATTCAACTGCGAAAAGTAAAGTGAGAGCCATAACCCTCTCGATGCTGAAGGGCCTGAAATATTGTCATAGAATACAGAAAATTTTTTCATGTCAGTCAGACCCAAGTTTGAAAACAAAATTTTCATCTGCCGATTAAATTGTCTTATTCCAATCCACGATGTGTCGATCCAATGAAACTGCATTAAATCTATGTTAATAGCACCCGGAATATGTCCATCTAGATACTCGGGGAGGGGTCTTGTATCAACTATGATAGTTTTTGTTAAGAAATTGGAATCATGCATCATTCGGTTTAAATCCTCTGGAGGAAGAAGCAGATTCATAATTGGTCGTCATTACGCATTACCTTACTTATGTCTACGCATCCTCTCAGATGTGGCCATCTATGGATAAGTATGTTGCCTAGCCCAGGGATTCTTGCTTTGTTGGTGCAAGTACGTGGTAGATGTTTTCTTGGTTGACACTGACATGTCTTCGATTGCAAAAACATATCTAACACCACTTTCCCTAAGGTCTGTACTCAACATTTCATTCATCCGCTTGACATCCTGATGCACTTTTTCCTCAGTATGCTTGTGAGTGCGTGCCACGACATATTGGAACTGATCATTTAGATACCGATGGATCTCGTAGACTTTTATCATATACTGAATTATCCTTTACAATTAAACGCAAGTGGTATGTTTTTCGGTCGATTATTGTAGTTATTTGTGTCAAATTAAGTTATCGTAATAATGTGGATAAATTTTGTACGAACCCGGTGGTATTTTCTCGCTGAGACCTTCAGGGCAGGGTGATAAATGGGCCATACATCCGCAACCATTTTCGATCATCCTCATATGTTGGGCGATTTAGCCTGACTAATTCCCAAAATCTTTTGGAATGATTGAGCTCTAACAGGTGCAATAATTCATGAACAATTACATAATCAATAACGTTATTTGGTAGAGCAGCTAACATCACATTAAAATTCAAATTCTTTTTTAAGGAACAACTCCCCCATCTTGACCTATGATATCTAATCGAGATCTGATTGAAGTTTAGGTTAAGTTTCGAGGTATATACTCTAATTCGCTCATCAAGAATTCGAGATGTGTGTTGACGATAGAATTCAATGATCGTCTTTTTCCTTTTATTGTCATTGGGACAATGCACGGTAATCCTTTTTAGACTTTCAGATAAAATAACATAGCAGAGTTTATCTTTTACTAGTTGAATATCATATGGAGTTCCTAGAAAAAGTATCTTCCCCCGTTGAATTAGCATGGGATCTAAACCTCTCGTAACTTTCTCAAAATATGTAACAGATTTAAAAATCCATTTTTTCTTGGACTCAATAAAGGTTATGATCTCATTGTGACCCGTTGAATTTGGTACTATCGCATAAATTCCGTTTCGGTTTGCCTTAAGCGAAATGCGTTTTGCCTTATTGCTTCTAATTATCTCGACACCCACGTTAATTCCGTTAGAAAGTTTCACTGAAGTGAATCGATTCGTATCCATTCTTATTTCCCAAGAATATTCCTAGAGATTAGCTCGAATACCCTGAAGTCATAGAAGCAACGGATTCTGAAAGCAATCTTGCAGCTAGGGATGCAGTCATATCGTTAATGTCATACTTGGGACAAAGTTCAACGATGTCCATACCTACTATTCCGGAACGCACTGCATGCTTGACCAGGCATGTTAGCTCCACACTTGTAAGCCCACATGGTGTAGGGACGGATACTCCTGGAGCAAATGCAGGATCAAGACAATCAAGGTCAATTGACACATATTTCCTAGATATATTTTTTCTGCGAATCTTGTCGATTGTTTTGTTAATACCTTCCTCTGCAATATCAAGCGGAGAAATAACTTGGAAGCCGCTCCGCTGAATATTCTCAACCTCCTCCATTTCAGCAGCTCTAGTTCCTACAAAAGTAACATTCTTTCTGTCAAGTCTATTGAGTGAGTCAGTTATTACTGATCCGTAATAGTCTTTCTTAGAGGATACAAAATCGGGATGAGCGTCAAAATATATTAAACCAATCTTACCCAATGTTGCTGAAATAGCATTTATTGCTATTGTAGTAATAGAATGATCCCCTCCAATAATAACTGGTACGATCTTGTTTGTTACAAGTTCGCAGATCAATGAATATAAGTCATTTCTACTGGTAAATCCTGTATCTAGAATTCTCTTATTGAAGTAATTGTTTCGCATCGGGCATATTAAGATAGTTTTACCCTCCCTTTTGAATACTTCAGAATTTTTAAATGCATATCTCATTGCATTAGGACCTTGATCGGTCCCTTTTCTGGGTGCCAATGATTTACTCTCGTCGGCAACGAGTACCAAAGCGATCTCTGCTTCAATCATGGACGTAACATTTGCTAGGGGAAATCTATCAACATTCAATACATCTTGTCCAATAAATTTGGTCGATATATAAACAAAGAGCAATGATACATACAAAACCATTATAGATTTAGCTGATACACAGAATAAATCTGACATAAAGTCCCAGCGATGTAGCCCTAGTCAAGGATTCAATTAGCAAAACATGGCTCACTAGGCAAAAATCGCATACATAGAGTGCGTAATGATGCCATAGAGTTTGAGATACTGTTCCAAGTAATGCTCGCAAGCGAATATACGGCCAGAACCATCCGCATATGGCAAGGTCTATAGTGACAACAAGACAATTTCAGATCTGCGTCTCGACTTATCTATCCTGCTTCAAGCAGTTGTGAATAAACGATTAGATTCATCTAGAGCGTCTGACGACTCCTCATATAGTTAAGCAATTATTTGAGCCAGAGGGGGTGGCTGATACTCCTTACTAACAATTCCAACTTAGGTAACTTTGCCAACGGGGACTTTTTTTGATTTCTTTTTCTTAGTCTGGTTAAAATCTTTCTTAACCTGCCTAAATTCCGCACATCCACAGAACCCATATTCTGTAGAAATATGATCTTCGTAGTCTAGAGTCACCATCAGACACTTGCCATAATGCCAGAATCGGACATGACCGCAAACACACATATCATAATCGAGCCCTTCGCTTTCCTTTTTTTTGGTCTGCTTATGCCGAGTCGAATCCAAACATCACCTGTATCATGTAAACATGCTCATAAACATTAGCATCATATCGTACGGACAAAAGGACGCAACAACTCCCTTTTGAGCGACGATTAGAAACCTATGGATTACTATACGAGTGAATTATAGTTTTCCCATAGGATTACCATGTAAGATTACTTCAGGGCATCTCTTGAATACACACATTTCAGCCGGCAAGAGGTGGGAACTAGTATGTATTACAGCTCGATTAGTGTCTAAAGTATATTATAGACATCGCGTTTGTGAGCAGCCACTGCTTACCAAGTTGGGAATACCCGCGGTATAGGAAATAATTCTAATGGCATGCAGAACATGCTATTTCATAGCTATTAAAGGAAACTTTTTTAATTGATTTTATATCAATCAAGTTATTTGGAAAACGACTGTGATCTATTAATATATGGTGCTTTGGGAGTCGTAATACCAAGGGTTGGTACACTCCAACTTGATATCCTCATTGAGGATGGAAAGATCAAGGATTTAAGAAAGGATTCTACTAACGTAGTTGCATCCAATAGGATTGATGCTTCTGGCAGATATGTAATACCTGGAGTAATTGACCCACATTCCCATTATGGTGTCTTTACACCTATCGAAATAGCCGCAAGAACTGAATCAAGATCAGCGGCAATCGGTGGGATTACTTCTATAATTCGAATGCTCAGGCTAAACGGGAGCTATAAGAAATTGAGTGACCAATTTCGAATGAGTGCCTTGAATCATCATATCGACTATTCGATTCATGCTTCAATTCTAACTGATGAACAGGTAAAGGATATCCCATTTCTAATCCACAATATGAACATGAGCTCGTTCAAAGTATACATGAATCTAGGGATTGGTTACAATCGCATTCTTATGGACCTAGATCCAGGGAATTCAGAATTGAACGAGTGCGAAGTAAACATGAATGTCGATTTAATTGAGAACATTTTGAAAAGTTGTTCGCAAGAAAACTCTACTATAATTATACACGCTGAAGATCCGGCTATCTGCGCCGAGAACACCTCAAAACAAAAGGTATTCGACAAATCGAACCCAAAAGAATCAATTCTTCAAAGGTGGTCAGACAGTAGACCGTCCATTTCAGAAGCAGTAAGTATTTCGAGGATAGCAAATCTAGGAAGAAGATACAAATCTCGGCTTTATTTCGCACATATTGGCTCTACAATAGCCCTTGATGCAATTATTAGCGAGAAAGAGAGAGGCAATTTAGTCACCTATGTAGAAACATGCCCACATTATCTTACCCATTCCACAGATTTTAGTAGTGTCAAAGGAAAAGTAGTGCCTCCACTTCGCTCAAAATCAGACCAGCAAAGTATGTGGTATGGACTAAGAAACGGGATAATTGATACTGTTGGGACAGATCATGTTGCAAACACCTTATCGTTGAAAGAAGGTAAGGGCGACCTTTGGACCGCGCTTTCTGGATTTCCAGGTATGGGAACGATGCTACCAGTTTTATTGAGCGAGGGTGTTAATAGGGATAGATTAACTCTAGAAAGACTGGTGGAGGTAACTTCCTATAGTACGGCTAGAATATTTGATATGTATCCTTCAAAAGGAACCATTATGAGTGGTTCAGATGCCGATCTTACAATCATTGATCTTGAAATGCAGAAAACAGTGACCCCGGATCTATTGCTGTCAAGTTCAGACTACACGATATATGACGGATGGAAACTGACTGGCTGGCCGGTTATGACAATAGTAAGGGGTAGAATTGTTATGAGTGAAGGTTCAGTAGATGAAAAAACCTTAGGCCACGGCAAACTAATCCCTAGGACCAGTTTTGGCGGGAGGGAGGAGCCAGGAATTAGGCGGCCTAACTGATTAAGAGTAGTCTCAAAAAACGTAATTGATTATGGTGGCATTTGCCCAGTTTTTAGTATTCGGCATTTCTTTCAACCTGCATTCGAGCTTAACGAAACAGTATTTCATCGGGCATGAATATGCGAAGCAATTAGAACAATAATCCGTGACGCATGTACTCCTGCTGAACCTATTTCATTTTAAAATGTTCTCAAATTATATTACTAGGTAGGAGGGTTTCATAACCATAAACTAAGATAAACTGAAGCCATTACCCTAGTGAGGAACTGATTGATTTGGATGTAGACGGTATCAAAGTATTAATGCAATAATGATGAAAGAGACAACAGTTCTATCAATCAAGTTAGGACAAGTAGAAGTACACCTTTATTTTAGGTTGAAATCGATTATGCAGATACCAAATGTCTACCGTTTTTGCGGAATGCGATTATCCTAAAAGTTCCTTCAACAGATGTCTGATAATATCTATCAGCCCGTCTGGTGAAGATTCCAACTTCAACAATACCAGGCATGCAAGTTAATTCCTTTTCCAAGGCTTCAGGATCTTGGATTGAAGGAAAGTACGCATCAAAGATAATATTTCCATTATCAGTAAAAATGGGATATCCTGCCGCAGATTGTCGTAGCTCCACCTTCGCGCCAATTCTGGTCAAGTTTTTTTGGACTATTGCCCTAGCAAAAGGAATAACCTCGATTGGCACGCTTCGTTTAAATTGATTGACAAATTTTGATGAATCAGCTAATATTACGACTTTTCTTGCTGAATACATAAGTATTTTTTCGCGCAATAACGCACCTCCTCCCCCTTTAATCATAAAAAGATTCGCGTCAATTTGATCAGCGCCATCGAATACGATATCAATCCGTTCAGTTTGCGGCCCATTCAAAACGATTAATCCCGCCTTTTCCGTTTCAACCCCTATTTGTAAGGAAGTCACCACAAACCTTAATTTTTTCTTATCATTGATTCGACCCAACTCACGCACAAGACATGCCATGGCCCTTCCGCTACCCAATCCTATGGTCTGATTAGCCTTGACATGCTTCCTTATTGCGTGTTTTATTGCCGGAGTGAAATCCGCTTTACCACTGACTTGCGATGATGACATCATGAATCAAAATTTTGATTGCTGCCGAAAAGTGAAATTAATGTTCACCGGCCTGGGCTTCCTCCAAAGATGAT
>DASSCH010000113.1:0-6574 GCA_035697905.1 Nitrososphaeraceae archaeon | reverse complement strand
CTATAAGTCTTCGATCTGGGACCGTGGTGAGGATAATTCAGGACATTTGTCAAAGCCTAATAAAGAACGGAATTCAGAGGATTTTAATCATAAATGGTCATGATGGAAATATTGCACCGATAGAGGTCGCTTCAAGGTATGTAAAGGACCGACATCCAACAGTAGTAATTGCCTGTCTAGAAGCTTGGTGGACGCTGGTTGGACAATCTAAGCACAGTCTTTTCGATGTCTGGGATGGATTGGGACATGGCGGCGAAGCAGAGACTTCGGCAATGCTCGCCGTGAGACCGGACTTAGTGAAAATGAGTAATGCCCCTCAAGACATCGTACCGAAGCTACCACCAAATGTAAGGATATATTGGAAATTTAACGAATTGTCAGATACCGGCGCCACTGGAGCCCCGAGGAAAGCAACTGTCAAGAAAGGATACGAAATTTTGGAAACGCTTGAAAATATTCTGATATCATTTCTAAATGACATGGATGGTAATAGATGGAAATATGGTATTTCTCGTAAACGATAGAGTTTGCGGTATTCAGTACTCAATCTAAAACTTGAGTCTAGCCTTAGCGCAATCCCAAAGGTCTGCTAGGGTGACGCCTGTTTAGGATTTGTATTGGTGATTGGAAGAAGCTCTTGTAACCTAAAGTGATCTTTTCACATAGCATAAATTGAAGAATATTTGGTGATACCAAATGACCTAGGGGGCGTTACATATTATATTATTGCAGTCGAATATTATGAAAATGCTTTACAAATGAAAGAATATTATACTTACCCACTTGAAAATGTAAGAAATTAGGAAGCTAAAGATTATATATTTTACGCTTGTCTATGAACCAAATAGTAAATTGTCTTACCACCCTAAAGGAAGTGATTATGATACTTATGTAACAGATGTTGATGCAAATCGAAGCATAGGTTTTTCAGAAGAATTACAACGGATCGAGTTTCTTCAGTTTAGGTACACTGATTTACTTGGAAAGTTTCTGGCTAAATATGTGATGAGTGACTATGATGAACTCTATGGATTCTTAAAGAAGGGTATAGGACTTGACGGCTCCTCAGTAAAAGGGTTCACGGAAATTAATGAGTCAGATCTTCTTCTAGTCCCCGACAGGCATACGTTAAGATTAAATCCATTTTTTACTAACTTCACCCTTGGTTCCGTAATTGCTAACGTTCACAAGGGATTTGGTTTTGGACGGCTCTCCAAAGACCCGAGATTCGTCTCTGAAAACATGGAAGAATATCTTGCAGAGTCAAATTTGACATGTCAAATTGGGCCCGAAGTCGAATGTTTCATCTTTGATAATATTTCCTTTCAAGACAATATAGAGAACGTTATTTGTTCACCGAGACATTCCTTTGATAACGATGGCGAATCTACCTCTAATTTACTACCTTCAACGTCAAATATGATCGTATCTGAAGAGCAGTACGGGGTGGGGAAGTATCCAATAAACAGAAAGGGGGGCTATGATGCACCTCCGTTCCAAGATTCTCTAGTAGAATTTAGGTTCGAAGTTGCCAATCTACTAAAGAGGTATTACGGGATAAAGGTTACAAACCTGAATCATGAAGTGGCTAGCACAGGGCAAATAGAGATTAATTTTATGCATAGCAAGATTACTGATGCTGCGGATAATGTTCAAATCTACAAGGACGTTGTAAGGAACGTAGCCAAGAGACACAATAAGATCGCAAACTTCATGCCAAAACCTTTGTTTGATGAGACTGACCCTGCAGGTGCTAAGGCAGATAATGGTTCAGGAATGCACGTAAGCGTAAGTCTATGGGATAAATCCCCGTCCTCATCCTCCACAACTCCTAAACACACTTCTTCTGGTAAGACCTTATCTAGTCAAAATATTTTCTTTGACGAAGAGGATCCATATGCCAATATTAGTCAGTCGGGCAGATATTTCATTGGAGGCGTTCTGGATCACTCCAGATCGCTAGTCGCTATCACGTCCCCCACCGTCAATTCGTATTATCGAATGGTTCCTGGGTTTGAAGCGCCTGTTTACATAGCCTGGTCTAGAGGTAATAGGTCGGCGATTGTGAGAATACCAATTAACGACAAACTTAGCAGAGATTCAAAACGTATAGAGTTTAGGGCTCCTGATCCCTCTTGTAATCCGTATTTGGCATTCTCTGCTATCGTTGCCGCAGGTTTGGATGGTATGAAGAAGAAAATTGATCCTGGAGATCCTGTTGACGAGAACATTTACAAGATGTCTGATGCCCGAAGAAACGATTTAATGATCAAATCGGTTCCAGGGAGTCTTGAAGAATCCGTTGCCTCACTGAAAAGTGACCACCTCTACTTGACTAATACATGTTTCAATGACGAATGCCTTGAAACGTACATCGGTCTGAAGGAAGATGAGATTTCGCGGGTACGAGAATTTGAGGGAAAAAGAGAATCAAAATTGCATCAGTTCTATATGTACTATGATGTATGAGGTGTTTTCTATGTGGTTGATGGCAAGGAGAGCATAGGATCCCGCTCAGATTTGATATCATGCAAATATAATTCTGTAGCCTAGTATTTACTTGTTCGAATCCAGATTGAACTCTTGACTGTTGAATTTGTTACCACTTGACGGTCAAGTATTGAAAAGATGGAAAATATGTACTCAGATACCTTGTCTGATCGGGTTCCGGCATGGCATAACGAATTTGATTCAAGTATTATCACAGTGAATGAACCACAGCTTGCTAGGTATACCTTCATTTACTAATCGTCCCTGAATTAGATTTTGAGAGATGATTCTCAACTGGGGCTTCAAAGGTATTAAATCTTCGATTTGCGTACATGATTATGTGTAGAGGCCTGTGTCACCGCGAAACGAGGTAATCAAATACTGTGACGGAGAGAAGCATTGTTCGTTGGTCGTCGATCCCGAATCAGGAGAGACTATCTGTGTTGGCTGCGGAGCCGTTATTGCAAACCGAATGATCCAAACTTCAACAAGTTGGAATATGAGTCATAATGATGTACAGAACGTTATGTGGGATCGGGGGAATGTTTCTTTCTCATTAAATTTGCCGTTCACAAGTCAATCTACAGTGATAGGTAAGGAAAACCGCGATGCATCAGGTAGACGTTTGGACCCAAAGTTGCATGAAAAGTTGTCTAATTTGAGAAGGTGGGATCACATTCTGCAGTTTGACTCGGAGACGAGAAACTTGAATCAAGTGATTTCTTCACTTCGTAAATGCAAAGAGAAATTACGCTTGCAATACTCAGTCATTGAGAAAACTGCGTACATTTACAGAAAAGTTCAGCATAATAGGATGATAAGGGGAAGGACTTCCCAAGCCGTACTTGCAGCATGTGTATACATTGCTTGCAGACAGGTGGGGATTCCAAGGACCTTAAATGATGTAGCTAAAGCCAACAACGTCACGACTAAGGAAATCTCTAGCGCATATAGGCTAATTGTATTGAAGTTTGATTTGAAGATGCCGTCTATAGATCAGATGCACTACTTGGTTAGACTTGCCAACTCTACGGCCGTCGGGGAAAAAGTGAAGAGGCATTCCATAAAAGTAATGAATGAGATAATGAAAAAAGAAATGTGTGCCGGCAAGGACCCTATGGGGCTAGCAGCAGCTGTACTTTATCTGATCAGTCATCAATTCGGAGACGAAACTAAGACTCAGAGATATTTTGCAGATATTGCCGGGGTTACTGATGTTACCATCAGGAACAGATGCAGTGAGCTAAGAAAGGAGATAATGACAATGGGAGGAGACTAACACCAATGGATTCTCATGAAACACTCTTTATTTCATAATAGGAAATTAATACTAAATTTCAGAGATAATTTCACTCCCACCAAGCGGTACACTCTTTGCATGATACTGACTTCATAAACCCGATTAATGGAATGAACTACCTCATGGGGGATAACGTGTCGGCTTCCTTACTTAGACCCATAGACGGTGAGCTTTACATTCATCGCATGTATATTCTTCTTCTTTTGCGGCCTAAGACGAGCACTAGTAATACCTATTTTTCGTCAACCTCTCTCGCATCAGCAAATTTGTACACTAGCGATCTCGTTCAATCAGCCTGTTTTGAAGCATGAAATATTGATTGTTTTGTATCCAATTTAGAAAGTACTCCCTTCTTTACAATAGGTATTCTCTGAACTCGCTTCACAGTTGGAATACTCGAATAGATCTCCTCATAGCGATGGATAAAATTGTGTGGGGCAATTTTTTTGGGTACTTCGTCTTCATACCAATCTACGTTTATGATATGTTTATTGGACATTTCTGTTAGCTGGTAAACGACTTTTTGGATTTCAGATGGAAGTACGTGGAGGAGTACCTCGCAGGAAAGCACCAAGTCGTAGCTATGATTAGCAGCGTCTGTGGAATTCAGAGATTGAATATCCGATACTACAAATTCTAAACGTTCACCTTTCCTGCCGTCACTGTCGTCAACTGCTGTTCCACCTCCCCCTTTCAAATAAGATTGTTCAACGTACTCTCTAGCATTTCTAATTTGGTCATGTGACATATCAACTGCCATGTACTTGACAATTGCTTTGCCGAAGCTCTCAAGAAGCAATCGGGTGATTCGACCAAATCCACAGCCTACCTCTAGAACGGTCAATTCTACTGGTCTGCCTTCAGAGTCTGAGGTAAATATGTTACTGGTCAGGTAATCTAAAAGCATACGTTCTTGTAGCTCAAATTTGTTATTGTACTTAAAATTATTCTTGTAAACCTTTCCTTGTTCCAACCAGTAATCTTTCGGGTTATATGAAGCTGAAGCCATGTCAAAATAATCTGCCAGCAAAGACACTGCCATGTGGAAAACTACTAGCAATACATGTTGTATCTAAATCCAACTCTACTAAGTGATGACAAATTGCGATCGCAACGTCAGAATCAATCAATTGATGGGTCAATATGTTACCCGCTCCTGATAAGCCATTCCAAATCATTATCCTACTGTACTCTCCTTGTTGTGCGCCCCTTTTTCAGTCATATCCCTAACGAAAAGACCTTTGTTGGATTGCAATTTGCACTGCATAGTCCTTGTTAAAAGTCCTGTCCCGTTTTCCATTTGACAGGAAGAGTGTAATTTGTTTCAATTAAAGATTTGCGTTCAAAGATATTATCTGCCAAACATGTTAGTCTATCTTTCGTCACTTTAAGAAATTCTGACTATTTAGGCCCTTTCTGCGTTCTTCGGCTCTTTAAGGGATTAAATGCCTGGTAGGAGATCACAGGATATTCTCTCACTCCTATTAGCCATGTCTCCTCGATTCTGTTAACCGTATAATGTGAATGATCTTACATTCAAAGATGTAATATATGTCATAGATGAAAAAGTACTCGCGCATGAATCTTCACACTTTTGTTTGCTTTGTAATGGTTCGATTGGCTGGCCTGAGACGTGCATGTTTTGGGTAGTTACGTATAGTACCGCCGAAATCAATCCTAATATCAAGGCGATCGCGATCGTAAGTCTTGTCGTACTGATAGCCATCAGACGATAATAGATGGTAAAATTAGCCATTAGCAAGTATGTAAATAGACGTTGACTATTTAGTAGTTCAAGTTTATACGATCATGTCAAAGTGATCAAAGTCAGATATTGAAATATGTAGTAGAATAGGATTGAGAAACGTCTTGTTGCGAGCTGGTTAATCTCTCCTGATAGTCTAATGAATCGCTAGTGATATATATAAATACGATGATAGCCTATCTTGTACATGAGAACTCTAGAAGTAGTTAAGCAAAAAAATTCTAAAAACAGCTCCTTATTCAAATTGAGGGCAACTTCTGCGCTTTTCATTTCCATTGTTGCAGATGCTCTAGATTATTTTGCAGCTCCTCTCTTCGGATTTCCGATATTGGGAGATGTATTTGATGCAGTAATAGTAAGTCTGCTATATAATATTACTAAAAGCAAGATTTCTACAGCCGTAAATATGATTGAATTCATTCCATTCGTTGGAGATTACATTCCAGTGTATACTCTATCAACACTCATGTGGATCGCAAAGGAGCTGAAAAGTAATGGAAAACAGATTAGAACAGAAGCCAATACGTTAACATAATTTTGATGAGTGTTTTCGTGTGTAACCAAGATGACCGGACTTACGACTCGCCGGATGTAGGTCTATTTGCGATTGTATAGTCAGTGAGAATATAAAACGAGATGACCAAGTGAAGCAGTTTTTGGGCATCTAAGAAAAATAAATAATAGAGTCGTTGATCTCTCTAATGAGATTTCCTTTTTTATCTAAACTCTGTATTTATCTTAGATCAATCGCAATCGCTAAAGACACTGAAATAACGAAAACTCATAAAGGTGGCCCGATTGCTTACTATAATGTTTGGAAGGACGCATTATATGCAAGGAGGCGCGCTAACAACTTTTGGGAATTGGGCTGACTTAATTTATCATTGACATTCTATTGATTTAGCCTTTGGTAGACATTAACTTTAAACCTTCCCTCCATGATGTACAAAAATTAGTCGGGGTCTCCAGGCTTCCTGTGACATCATATTGTAGATTTTTCCTCGTCAGTTTCTATAGGC
>DASSCH010000112.1:0-10672 GCA_035697905.1 Nitrososphaeraceae archaeon | reverse complement strand
TTTTATATATGCGGGGCAATTTCAGAGGAGAAGTATTGCGTAAGAATTGTCCCCTTTCAGCCTATTCTATGGTCTTAGCAACAGTTATTCTTCTTGTCGTATCAGCTGCTCAAATAGCTAATGGGGGCAACTATATCGCTCATAGTCATCCAAAACCTCTCTTAGCCGAGAATACTTTTAGTGGTGATTTAGCAAAACATGTTTCCCTTTTTCCCAACATTAATAACTCCAATGCTTCTCTACCTTCTTTTCCTCCTGCACTTCCCACTGTGGAATCTAATGAGGGTCCTTGCGTCTTTTATGATCTCCCGTCCAGAACAATAAACGTATGTGGAGGTGTCGTCAGCCTAGACACAATAAATAAGATTCTTAGAGATCCATCAATTTTGAATAATACTGCTGATAAAATCTGGTTTCTTAATGCAAATATTTCTGTGCTTGACGGAGCAACATTGACCATAAGCGCTAACGATACAAAATGGCTGAAAATAAATTCGACCCTTCGAACGGATGCATATTCAATCATTTCGCATGGAAATCTGATAATAAATGATACAAAAATTAGCTCATGGAACTTAACAAGCAATCAAGAGGCGGCCCTGAGGAACTTTAATACACCAAGAAGTTACATCGCATCCCCTTCAGGTGCAAGTGGGCAGATGAATATTACCAATTCGAATCTGACTAACTTGGGATTTAATGGAGGACAGGGCGCCTGGGGCGTTTCATATTATTCGGGAGATGGGAGTATTATCCAGAACAACAACTTATCTTTGAACTTTAGACCGTTATACTTTGGCAAAAACGCATCTAATATCCTCGTATCAGGTAACACAATTAATGATAACAGGCAGAATGGTATAACCATTTACAAGTCATCGAACATAAATATTTCAGGTAATGAAATTAGGAACAATGGCTTGCGAGGAATAACTTGCTTATTTCAATGCAATACCATTGCAGCGAAAAATAACGTAATTCACAACAATGCTCGGGACGGGATTAGATTTGATATGAATACAATCAATTCTTTACTACAATATAATCAAATTTATGACAATAAACAATCAGGAATAACAATAAGGAATTCCTCTTTTAATTCTATAACAAGTAACACTCTTAATAATAACAGAGTCGGAATTGCATTAGCTCAGAATTCATTCGAAAATTCACTAAACAATAACACAGTTCGGAATAGTTCTCTTTACGGCATATACTTACAATCAAATTCTAGCAGCAATAAGGTTGAAAAAAATGTCCTACAGAGCTCTCAGAATGGGGGAATCGCGTTGAACGATGGAAAATACAATACTTTTTCTAAAAACATGATAACAAACAACTCAGACTTTGGTATAAGGTTTCGCAATGCATCAGGGAATATTATAGTGGACAACACCGTTCTTAATAATCCTCCCCACAATATTTACTTTGCATCGTCAAGTGTATTCAATATTTTTAGGAATACGATTTTTGACAACAGCTCGGTGCGGTTCTTCGACAACAGTAGCAATGCGTACATCGAAAATACGGATAATATGCTAACAGCAAACAATAAGGAAATTCCAACCTCGGTATATACTACGAATTCAACACTTCTCCTGATTCCTGCGACGTCAAAGAATATTTTGGTTGATACATTGGATATGTCTGTAATTCCGTCTAAAAATTACTTATATGTCTCGTCATTCAGCAATGACTTTGAGATTAATACGAACTATAAAAAGTGGATAGAAACCTCTACCGATCCTGAAATAGAAAGCAAATACATTGTCGGGGGTTTTAAACCAAATACACAAATTGCAATTGATGTCAATGGAACTTTTTGGAATGCATATACATCGAACGACACAGGTCATATTACTTTCCTATATGATAAGGGGTCGAGGCAAAATGGCTTGACAGCTGAATTTGAAGCCTATCCTAGCAACCGGGCCTCGATTTCTGCATTGGTTTTACTTGGGGTGATAGTTGCCGTCAGTGTTGGACTTTTGCTGGTTCGCCGATCTCTTAAAAAAATAACAGTACCCAAATGATTGACCCACCTAGGAAAGAAACAATAATGCGGGAGCTCCTCCCGGACCATTCGTCAAAATCAGAGAAATATGATGAGTAGCAGCTCTAGTAGTTTGTCCTAATCTGCGTTTTACCTACTGTCTCTAGTAGCTCAGTGCTTTCGTATATCTGTCTCAACCTTTCCGCTCTTTGCTCTGCTTTAGGAGAATCAGGGGCAGTCTCATTGTTTACTATATCTACGATGTTTCTGTCGGCAATCAGAATTACCTTCTCTGATTGCTCCACAATATTTTCGACAGTATTTTTACTTATTAGATTGAATTGAGTTTTATAGTTATAGTCAGGTTTATCAAAAACGTACTGCAAGATCCAATAATAGCCAGGACTCCCTATAATTGTCATCTTATCATCATCCACGTTAGCACCAAAGGAACTAGTGCTGTCTCCTGCATTGGCTAGTCCTGGAAGCTGCTGAGAGACAGTGGATATAACTTGGAAATAGTCGGAATTATCGTTTTGCAGTATCAGTGGCGTAGTACTAGCAAGGCCAAAAGAGCCAATCACAACTACTACAACCAAAGGTACAATCCGAGCCAGTCGTTTTCTTTTTTGTACAAATCTTTTGATTAGATCTTCTATTAGGGCAGCTGAGGCAATACAGAATGGTGCTAAAAGCAGAATGAGAAAGAAAGGTGATACATAATCTATAAAGTAAAGAAAAAGTAGAAAAGGCAAAATCCAAAGTAGATATAAAATATCCTTCTTCAGCACAACAGCATAAATTGTTCCACCAATCCCAAGGATAGTAATAACAGGATCAATATCAAAAATCGAGATAATGCTATCTAGCAGCGGCTTGCTTGCCCTAGTAGTCTGAAATTCAATACCGTCTAACCACTTATCATACTCATTTACAATTATAGAGTAGGTGGGCCACAGGAGCGGTATCAATAGTACAGGAACGATGAATCCTGCTAAGGATTTAAAACTCCTCTTGCTGCTTGAATAGACCAGATAGCCGACGAGCGGGATAAAAGTTATTGCTGGTATTTTTGTAAAAATAGCCAGGCCCAAGAAAATGCCCGAAAGCAGTGCCGACAACAGAGGTGGTTGATGTTGGTTGCGATGGAGTAGTTGCTGCTGTATGGGATTTTCCTTATGAATGAAACGAGTTGGAATTGGTTTAATATATAGCGCAAATAAAACGGAACACAGAATAAGAGGCATCAGGATTGACTCCAAAAGAACTCTTCTCATCATCCAACTGAGAGGCATGACTGCGAAAAGAACTGCAGCTATGAACGCTACTTTGTTGTTATATTTACGCTCCGTGATTTTATAAATAAGAAAAGTATCGACGATCGCCAACAGGCCAACTATCAAACGAGGGAAAGACCATATCCGCTCTATAGAATTAGTATCGCCCGCTTCGGCATAAAGTGAATCTGGATACCCGATAATGCTGAATATGGCAGCAAGTGATAACCATCCGAAATACGGGTGATCGTAGTTACTTGTTGGCTCTTGCGGTCCCAAACCATCTGAAGTGTGTATTCCCCGACGAATATAGTGTCCCTCGTCACCGTGTATTCCTGGAAAACCCACAGGATTCCAGGTATGTACAAAAGCAGATAGAGCTATAGGTATTACTAGGAGAATTGCTGAACTAGCACTAATATTTCTCATTCGTTGGAGTGTCTTGTTTTGAATGTTCAGACTTAGATACAACCATTTTAAAAATCTAATCAAGTTTAACATCCGCATAATGCTTGTGAAACCATCTTTCCACGATCTTCGACAGCAAAAATAAATGCATTTGAAATACAGTCTCGTTGCGCAGGTGGATAAAAGGAGGATCCTTCAAATGTATGGACATAGTTAATCATTATACAACGATGCTACCTTAGCACAAAAATTACCATGAACACGATGCTAGTAATAATTTCTGTAGTAAGAATCCAATCTTTTATTTTTTGAAATAATCCTGGTTTCTTATATTTGAACTTCACACTAGTCATATCATCTTCTCTGATCCAAATTTGTTCTCTTATTGTCACTAATGCATAGAGTTTAATCAGAGCAACCAGAAAATATACAGCAACAAAGACTGGTAGCAAGATCAAGTCTTTTGGATGCCGCTTAAGGTGAGGGAGTATTTTTATTGCTCTGCCACACATCCACAAGGCCAAAATAGCACCAGCGACTATCCACTGGTTGAGAAAAATAGATATACCCATGAAAATAGGCCCAAGAAATAAAGTAAAAGTCGAAATGTACCTATCAACCATGTAGAAGGCAAGATATGGATGCTTCCAGGCCCAACCTTCAACAAGACTGGTTAGATCCGAGTTATGACTGTTTCTTGTCCATCGCAATCTTTGACTAATAAATGTCCTTAAGTCCGGGGCGGCGGCAGAGTAAATGACGGCCGTTTTCTGGTAATAAGTTTTCCAGCCTTCTTTCTGGACAAGCCGAGTAAAGCACTTATCTTCTCCTGATTCTTTTCTTCTTCCTAGCAGGACCTCGTTCAAAAATTCGTCCAGTTTCGGCAGTAGTATCTCTCTTCTATATAGTGAAGTTCTTCCTGTGAGACAAGTGAGGGCGCATCCCATGGCTGTTTGTGATGGCAAGTCGTAAAAGTTCCTTATATCCCAAAAAATGTCCGTCATTTTCTGCCATAGCGAGTTTCGCTCTATCGGGTGGTTCCTTGGCGTAACCCCTGCTATGTCAGGATCATTAAAAGGGGCAAGCAGATTTTCTCTGATTTCGTTGGACCACATCGTATCGCTGTCAACTAAGGCAACAATTTTGCTATTGGCCGCAATTATGCCGTCTACCATGGCTTCTCTTTTTCCTCTTTTGGCTGTGATTAAGAGCTTTGCCCAGTCCTTACCATCGGAGAACTCCCTAAATGTTTTGATACATTCCTTATCCGAAGCATCAATAACAGCTATGATTTCATCGGGATTGTTAGCTTCCCACGAGTCTAGTGCTTTTCTAAAAGTCTTAGGGTCCTCGTTGTATACAGGAGTGATTATAGACACACTGGACTCATAGGGATGCGGTTGCACTTCAATTGGTTTATAATATGCGGAACAGGTCCATTTGAATCCCCAAGTCAGCCACCTCCACAACCCTATAATTCCAAGGGGAACATAAAACCAGAAATGTTCTTCTAACCTAACTAATGCACTACCCAGAGTATCAGTTAACCATATTGATAATTCTCTCCAGAGGGATGTAGTTCCACTTCCCTCATAATGCGACGTAGGAATAATAAAAACAACAGCGATTAATAGAGATAGAATTGTACAGGTTAAGGCAAGAACTAGGGAAACAATATCCATAGATAGTGTGGCTAGTTGGCAGGGCCAGTTTCAAAAATCTTTCTACCTTGTTTTACGAAGAGAATTCTTATGTGAAAAAATACTATTGAAATATAGCTCTTTCTCTTAAATAAGAGCAATTCAGACTGTATATATATCAGTTTGGGGTATGCTCAAGATAATTTAAATTAAAGGGATGGTCTTGGCGGCGCATAGATACATTATTGGTATTATAGGAGCCGGAGTGGTTGGCGGGGCTACCGGAAAGGGCCTGCAGAAGTTAGGCTACGAGGTAACTTTTTACGATATAGATAAATCCAAAACTTTTTCGCTAAGACAAGAAGGGTATCAGGTAGCATCAAGCATCTCGGAACTAATGAGCAATTCGAATATCACCTTTGTCTGTGTAAATACTCCCACTATCGGTTCCAGGAGCAATCTATACAATGACAATAGAATCGAGAACGGAAGCTATCAAGATCTGTCTCAAATCCTATCTGTTCTTCCTGAAATATCATCATCAATTTCCACGCACACTCGGAGACATCAGTTGTTAGTTTTTAGAAGTACATTACTTCCCGGGACAATGAGGAACATCGTAGTGGATTATCTAGAAAGAAATTGTAGTAAGTCGATTGGAAAAGACTTCGATGTATGTTACAACCCAGAATTCTTAAGACAGAAAAGCGCTCTTGAGGACTTTTTTGAGCCTGGTCGAGTTGTCATAGGAGAAGGGACAAAATATTCGTCGGTTCCCTTGGTAGAGATCTTCGGAAGTTTGACCAGAAATATCATTATAACAGGATATGAAGAAGCTGAGATGATAAAGTATGCTTCGAACGGCTTTTTAGCTCTAAAGATATCCTATTTTAACGAAATAGCCATGGTTTGCAAAATGCTAGGAATTGATGATAAGACAGTAAGCAGAGGGGTAGCCTTGGATAGGAGAATAGGAACCTACGGCGTAATTGGAGGGATGCCCTTTGGAGGCGCTTGCCTTCCTAAAGACACTGCAGCACTGACCTCCTTTCTACGAAAGTTAGGAATCAGACCGGATCTGATTGAAACCGCTGTACAAATTAACAATGAAATAGAAGAGATAACCTCGGGCAAGCAAATCATACATGACATAGATAGATAGATAGTTTCATTGAAATAAAAAAGGACACACAGCATGTTCGCGCTCTGTCTACGGGTGAATTGTGCGGTATCAAAAGTTTGTGTAGCTCTGTCTTTCTTTTAACATAATTATGATTCCTCCGAATTTCCACAGGTTATTGTAGATCTTCTGACATTCCTGCTTGTTAAGCATGACAAGACATATATAGATTGCAAGATTTTATTTAAAAATCATGAATCATCCGATAATTTGCTCCCATCTTGTTATTTTAGCACTAGGGGGAGTACTATTTTTTCTAGGAGAAGCGGCTAACTTTTCCATTACAGCACAGCAAGATGTTTCCGGTAACATTACCGAAGCCGACATCGAAAGGTTAAGAGACAATATGAACGATGCACGGGAGGCTATACACATTGACGACACTGAAGAAGCATTGGGATCCTTAGGATTTGCTAACAGCACTACATTAGAACTAATCGACAGACAACAAGCTAGCGGAGGGGCAGTAATGGACCAGCTTAATAGTCTGCTCGCTGATATCAACGAGGGGTTAAACGCCGTAAGAAACAATGACAGTGTTCTGGCATTGAATGAGATAGGTGGAGCTGAATCTCAACTATTTAGACTGAGCACGACTGTCCCGCCGACTGGAACAGCTGAGGAAGACGAAGTCCCTGAGGAACCTGAAGTTCCCGCCGCTGACACACCTGAACAAAATTTGGAAAGTCTACAGGATTCTATCAATGAAGCTCGCGGCGCTATTCTTGATAATGATATTTCAGGAGCATTAGAAATACTAAATGGTACTCAGGGAGAGTTCTCCCAGTAAGTTTGGTGGCTGCTAGATACAGGAAAGAAGAAAGACCTCTCAGCACTCCACCCTTCCCTTTTTATTATCGAAACGGTAAGGACTTATTCCCATTCTGAACAGCTCCATAAAGTGAAAATACTTCGCTTTGATTTGATGCGCGACCGCTCACGCTTTAAAGACGCTAGCCATTACTAGTACTAAATATAGTCTGAAGATCTCCAGTTAAATGTTGAAGCCATCACCAGTGCGGAACTGGACACGATATAACTTTTTGATTTTTGTTCCTCTCATATTGGCCGCCTTTTTGCATTTGTGGAATCCTGCCGGATTCCCAAGCATACATGGTGATGAAGGCCATTACATGAGGCGGGCCTTAATTCTACTAGACGGTGGTCCACCTCAGGAGGATGACTTTCGATATGATCATCCTTTTTTTGGACAGATGATCTTGGCTGGTTTATTAGCTGCAGTTGGGTATCCCGATATAGTACATTTTACTTCGGATGCCAACGCAAGTTCAATGGAGAATCTGCACCACGTTCCTAGGACTTTGATCGGTGTGTTGAGCATTATAGATACCTTTTTCATTTATAAGATCGCGGAGCACCGGTATAACAGTAGGACTGCATTTGTGGCTGCCATTCTGTTCGCAGTAATGCCTTCGGGATGGCTCAGTAGTAGGATTCTTCTTGAGTCAATTCAGCTGCCGTTAATATTGGCTTCGATCTTATTTTCTCTTCGTATATGGGTTCGTAATCAAAAAGATATCCTACCTGGTATCGATAAGAAACACGATAAAAGATACACAATCAACGTCATACTGGTCATGACGTCTGGCATATTCCTAGGATTGGCAACGTTCACTAAGCTTCCTGCTATAGCGTTTGTTCCGCTCCTTGCTTACCTTGTGTTCATAAATTCTAACAGAAGTTTCAAAATGTTAGGAATATGGTTTGCTCCTGTTATCCTTATTCCCATGCTTTGGCCCGCCTACTCATTAGCGATAGGAGAATTTGATGAGTTTCTCGAGGGTATTTTTTGGCAATCCGGTAGAGCCGATAGAGGCCAATACAGTGTAGTTGATCTATTTCGACCCGACGTGATATACAAAATGGCCGATATTCTTGTCTTCGACCCCTTTTTGGTTATAGTTGGAACAGGAGGTATTATCTTCGCCTCAATAAAAAGAGATTATTTTCTGGGGCTCTGGCTAATTCCAATTATTGTGTTTTTCTCACTATTGGGTTTTGTAAGGACCTTCTTCTTGATCCCAATGCTGCCGGTTTTCTCTATAGCTGCTGCTGTCCTAATCTCCGCACTACTAGACAAAGCCAGTATCCGCAGGGTCTCTAGGATAGTTACTATCGCGTCTGTTTCTGCCATAACGGTTTTTGGGCTGACGAGTACTTTCTTGCTCGTGAATATAAATGTCAATTCTGCTTACTTTGAGTTGTATTCAGTAGTCGTGGGTTACTTACCAGAGAATTTAGGTGCAGAGACTGATGATACAAGTGGCGTGACCATCGTGGGAAATGATTGGGTAATTTCAGGTCTTTCCTGGATTCCTAGCCAGATATATGGGAAGGATCACGAATTCAAAAAATACTATTCACGTGCGCCGGTCGAGACAGAGAAAGTATTGCTAGTGGTAGACAAACGCATGAGAGATGAGTTGTCGGATGCTATTGTGGAAAGTCATATTCAGCAAGTCAGATCATTTTATACTGATGGGACCGGTGTCGTTTATCAATTAAATGATAGGCCAAGGTATGATTACAGTAAATATCCATACGCTAGCATGCGCGACAATCGCGGTATCGGTGTGGTCGAACTCAGATCTAACTATTGATCCTGTGGCAGATACACTATACCATCTCCATCAGATTCGTTAAATTCACCGCTTTCGGGAGAACTCCAACTTAACATATGTTCACGTAATAGTACATTTATCGACCCGTTTCGTGTAACACCATGACATTATCTTTAGACATTGATAGACTAAGAGATATTTGTCAAGAATGCGACCCCTCAGCCATCAACTGTCATTTTCTTTATGTTACAAGGATGATAATTATTACCAATCGTAGACAATGCATGAGGTTTCGTTTTTAGTTCAGCTATTCCGAAGATCCCAGCTCTCATAAATGGCATTAAACAACTATATATTGGCAGAGAAGGAATGAATAAGACTTTGGGTGACTTTCTAATTCCAATCTTTCTGATAGGGATTCTGTTAGAATTATTAGTCCTACTTCCGCTGGAGAATAGCATAGTACATGGTAAGTTATCTCAAATCCAGTCTATATCTCCGCCTCTAACGGATCGTTCCCTAGAGACTGATGTCGTCTTCCGAGGCATTGACTTTCCAACTAGCATGGCTTTTTTGGACGAGGAAGATATACTTGTTTTGGAAAAGAACACCGGGCAAGTCAAGAGAATTGTCGGCGGCGAGATGCTCCCTCAACCACTCATTGATGTTAATGTAGCCAATCAAGCCGAAAGAGGGCTACTTGGGATCGCTGTTGCGAATCATATCAATGGAGCCGCATATGTATTCCTATACTATACTGAAGCTGAGGATGATGATGGAGGAGAAGCTATTGGAAACCGACTATATAGATTTGAGCTGGAAGATGATGTATTGGTGCGTCCTAAGCTTCTTATCGACCTTCCGGCTGACCCCGGTCCTATCCACAATGGGGGAAAAATTACGATCGGACCCGATGAAAACTTATACGTTACCGTGGGAGATATAAGGGGTCCTAATCCACAGGAAGCGGGATTAGTTGATGGGAGAGGCGGTATAATAAGAATAACACAAGACGGTCACCCCGTTGGGAGCGTACTTGGCGAGGATCACCCCGTCGACATGTATTATGCATACGGGATCCGAAATAGCTTTGGGTTAGATTTTGATCCTGTAACTGGAAACTTATGGGATTCGGAAAATGGCCCCGGATTCGGCGATGAAATTAATCTTGTTAGGCAGGGGTTCAACAGCGGATGGGCTGAGGTCCAAGGGATATGGCTGAATAATGGTTATTCAGATCTGGCCGAGATCTCTCAAAACCCTGAGGCCGCCCTGTTACAGTTTGGGGGAACGTCTCAATATAGTAACCCTCAGCTGAGCTGGGTGAGATCGATCGGCCTAACTGCGCTGACGTTTCTGAGCACCACCGAACTAGGTGAAGAGTACGAAAATGACCTGTTGGTGGGTGATTTCCATGAAGGCAACATATACCACTTTGACCTAAGCGAGGATAGATCAGAACTCGTTCTCAGCGGTCTTGTCGAAGACAATATTGTAGATAGGGACGATGATCAAGATGATATTATATTCGCTGAGGGTTTCGGTGGGATAACAGACATGCAGCTTGGACCTGACGGTAATTTGTATGTTTT
>DASSCH010000111.1:0-2315 GCA_035697905.1 Nitrososphaeraceae archaeon | reverse complement strand
CACTTGATAAAGTTCTATAATGAAAACAAAAGCGGAAAATAACTAATCAAATTAGTTTTAGGGGCAAAAGTGACGCTCACTTACTGCCATAAGGGATGAGATAAAAGGATTGATGTTCGGGTGGTTTTGTTAGGTCAAATTTGTCACCCATCCCACCGAACCAGCATCAAAGTTGTCGACAGTATATTTATATACAATTTTCATGTCGATATACGCAAGTAATGACAATGAGCCTCTGAGAGGGTCTAACAAACTGTTATCCAATCGTAAGGGAACTGCAACTCGATGATTTAGCAACGATCTGACTCAAATCGAAGAGCTAGGCTGTACGAGATATTGGCAGTCCGGTGATGGATCTGGGCAGTTGACGCAAATGCTGCATTTCGAAATTGTTTCAGGCACTCACACCCAAGCGATTTAATCCGGACTTATCTTGGCATGCCTCTCATTGTAGTGCACCACATAATCTGTATCATTATCCAATATCTAGTTGTATTTGGTGTATGTTACAGGTATGTCAGTGTTGTCAATGGTCTTCTGAAACATAACGCATTACTGGTATGTGCCTACTAGAATCTATGCTTATACTTAAGAAGTATGTTTTCGTGAGCTAATTAGGTCATATGCCCCTCATCCAGGATGGTTTTAATTCAGCCACGGATAATTCTGCGGTCGACAAGCAAGTCGCTACTAATAAGGGGATTCATCAAAAAAAGGTCGCTAGAAAGCGAAAAGATAGTGAAACTGCCTTGGTGGTTAACCCAAGTTCCAGCAGTGGAGTAACTGGCAAAGATTGGGATTCTTTGTTTGTCGAGATAAAGGAAGTACTTGGAGAAAATGTAGAGGTGGGCTTTACAAAAAAGGCGGGAGAAGGTACTATCTTAACTAGAGATTTCCTGAGAAAAGGATTTACAAAAATTGCTGCAATTGGAGGAGATGGCACACTAAATGAAGTTGCAAATGGCTTCTTTCAGGAATCAGTAGGCATCGATGGAAGCAAGAGCAAGAATAAAGTAAGAAGTGGGGGTAGTAAATTTCCATTATCTTCAAAACTAAAGCCAATAAATCCCGATGCCGAGATGGGAATAATTGCCGGCGGTACAAGAAACGTCCTTGCAAAATCATTAGGTTTGCCAGAAGAGGTTATTGAATGCGTCCGCAGATTTTCTCTTGGCAAACCAAAAAAGATAGACGTTATCAGTGCAACAGTTACAAATCCTGAAGATCATTCAACTGTGAATACAAGAATATTTCTGAATGCTGCTGAAATGGGCGTTGGAGCAGAAATAATTGATAGGTCAAAAAAGGTAAGAAATGTAGTAAACAGCAGGATTGTTTCTACCATAGCTGGCATAGTCTCGACACTTCCAGGTTATCAGAGCAATGAATGCGAAATAACACTGGACAATGGGCAGAGAAAGTTCAGGGCGAACATGACGATGACTATAGTTGCAAACGGCCAATTTCTAGGAGGTGAGTTCAAGGCAGCACCTAAAGCAGATATGTTAGATGGA
Organism: Nitrososphaeraceae archaeon; assembly: GCA_035697905.1. Classification (GTDB taxonomy): domain Archaea; phylum Thermoproteota; class Nitrososphaeria; order Nitrososphaerales; family Nitrososphaeraceae; genus TH5896. Next base: position 801 of record DASSCH010000111.1, on the reverse strand, counting down.
AAGCTCGACTTAGTCATTTTGAAGGATTCTAGCAGCCTTAAAATGATAGATGATCTTGTCAACATGAAAGATGGCGATTATAGTGAAGAAGACAATATTTTCTACACGCAGGTTAAGCAAGTTTCAATAGCTTCAAAGGAAAGAGACGTAACCGTCGCAATCGATGGTGAGCCTATTGGTGTCTTGCCTGCTACATTTGAAATCATACCTAATGCATTAACAATTAAGATGTAAAAAGTCCTAATCTGGATGGCAGTGATACCATGCTCCAAGCATGGAGACATGGAAGCTCAAGTGGTTGTAACCTAACTTATGAAGGTAGGCGACCTATCGAGGCTTATCGAGGCCAGGACCTGACAAAAGAATTAGAAGACTAACTGCATGTGCCGGGGGAGAAAATTCCACTAGATAATCCTGCTTGACTAATCTGAATACACTCTAGAGTACAATTCTTATATTCTTTTTAAGAAATTGGGAGACATATACATGCATTATCATAATCTATAATGTAACAATATTCCATTGCAGGCCAACGTAAGCTACAGTTCTTCTCCGATTAGTTGAGCCAAGTCATAATACGTCTGTTGACCACTACTTAGAGTGTGCATGATATTTCCATGACACAAATTAATGATCCCTTTGCAGATTGGACAAGATTATTGAACAAGCCAGTGTATTCTATCGACGGCAAGAAAATCGACTTCCTGAGAAAAGTAGTCAGCGACTACATGTTAGTTAGAAAGGGATTCAATTATCTTGACAAAATATTTTATTCCTACATCTTTAGCAGTTGAGATATTG
>DASSCH010000110.1:0-2845 GCA_035697905.1 Nitrososphaeraceae archaeon | reverse complement strand
TAGCTGGAGCAAATGTAAGCCGAGATGTTGTCAAATTACTTAATGACAAACATATTAAGTTTCACCCACTCCATAAATTAAAAAAAGTATTAGATAAAAAAACTGTAGAATTTGAAAATGGAATTAAGACAAGCTATGACCTATTAATAATAATTCATCCCCATCAAGTTCCTCAAGTCATCAAGAATTCTGATTTATTAAGTGATGGAGATCAACGTTGGATTGACGTTGACAGATTTACCCTTAGAACAAAATATAAGAATGTCTTTGCAATAGGCGATGTGACGGAGATTAGACTTGACAATCGAATAACCATCCCAAAAGCCGGAATATTTGCAGAGGGTGAAGCAAAGGTAGTCAGCCAACAAATTATTGACGAAATTAGAAATAATAACAATAGTAATAATAGTAAAAAGGTACATGCTTCGAAGTTCGATGGAAAAGGGTATTGCTTTATGGAAGTAGGAAATAAAAAAGCAGGATATATCGATGCTGACTTCTACAATGAAGGAGGTGCGACTGTTAGGCTTGATCCACCCTCAGATGAGCTATTTCAAAAGAAACTTGATTTCGAAAGAAGCAGATTAAACGAATGGTTGATGTAATACTAAATTTACATACAATCTCGCATCTCACACGGCTTGACATTAATTGATCTAACCCTGGCACAAGTCAAACGTCGCTAGGAAATCTAAACAATAATACTTTTCACGTGTTGTAAGGATAATCTTAGTCCTTGCGTTTGTTCTCCAGCAATTATTACAACGCAATACGAGGTCATTTGATGCTGGGTCCCATTCTTCCATACTGGTATCTGAGATATCATGATGATACTCATTTTATCTAAAATGAAGCCATAGGTTTGCATCTAATCCTTGTTTCAAGGACTAGATTGGGCAATATAAAATTAAGATCAAGTTGTTATCAACATACAGCCTCTCTTGGATGCGTCTAAATTTTCAGACGCATCCCACCGCACTTGAATATGAGGAAGAATATCCTAACATGAAGGTAAGGGATACCTGAAAGATCTTTTAGATGATTAGATGATTGACTGTTTCTTCTCTTCCTTTTCTCCTTTAAAGGAAGTCTTTTATCTATCGCATTCGTGCTTGGGACTGAGATGCATCTTATCAATAAGAAAAATAATCATAGATACATCATATCAGCATCAATATCAACTCTCATCACATTAGCAATCATTGTTGCTGCAACAACTATGGGGCCTGCTCCAGCCGCAGCTACCGCCACCGCCGCAACTACAACAACGACAACAACGCCCCAACCAGGTTCCTACTTAACTATAATAAATCATTATAGCCTTACTTAGGAACATATCACACTTCTGTTACTGTGGGTCATGCATGACATCTTTGGTATATCTAAATTCTGTTTCTTCGTGTCTATGCCGATTATCTTGATGCTTGTACACCCTTTTAATTACTACATCTGTGAGATTATCAATGATTTTTCCGTTATGCCTTAAAATAAGTCGGGGAATTCTCTGCCCCCTAAGGTTTTCTAATTCAAGATTCATGCCTTCTACGGTAAATGAGTCTGCATCCCATCTGAGTACTTCAATGTCACATGGTGGTTGTTGTTTCTCGCTCATTATTCCTTCATTTCTGAGTTTGTATGTATACGTTAAGCCCTTAAAACGATTATTCTTGAATTAGTGATCAGCTCATTCGAAAGTGAAAATCTACAACCAGTTGTAGGGAACCCTACATACGCCCTTAGAGAGCAGTGAAGATCTCATCTCTTTCTCTAACTGTTGCTCCTGCCCTGCTCCTCGCCACCAAATACAATACCACCTTTAGCATTTCAATCTCTTCTGTAACCAACCTTTGAGCGTCTTCTACTGCTTAGATTCGTCCTTTTGTCTTTGTTTTGATTGCAAGAGGCGTCCTAACTTGTCCGCCTCTCATGGAGCATTTTGAAGCGTGTTAATTTCCAAATCTAAGCGTCTCTTTAGAGGAGAGCTCATTCCTCCTAGTTCTCCTTGGCTGTTCATCCTTGACATTCTGACTTGCAAATTTCAGACAGAGTTGTTTTACAATTTTAAATCTCTTTCAGATTCGTCTGAATTTTCAGCTGCATCGCAGCGAACCCCCATCAAAGTTGACCCTTTATTACTGCCTGCTTTGTGTATAATATGAAGTTAGGTTTACAATCTATAGAATCATTCGTCAGAAGGAAAGCTCGATTCGCCCTTCTTTTATCCTTGATTTAAAGCAATTTCATTAGCATAGACATCGTAATGGGGGATCTGAATAATGATCTGCGATGTTGTGCTACTACAAGTAAACTTCATATCCAATGTTTATAATGATATCTTGGCTGAGCATTTCCTATTGGTTGCAAAGAGATATGATAGAGTTAGAGATATAGTCGATACGGCTTTTATTACTCTGGATGAGAATACTCTTGTAGCCCAAGCTGCGAAAGCGTTGTATTCACAAGAACGATGCACTATAGTGGTCACTCAGCTTGACGCCGGCACTAGTCAGAGAATCCCAGTAGGAATTATCACAGAACGAGACATTATTTTCAGAGTCGTAGCTCAAAACCGAGGACCATTCAAGGTTAAGTTAAAGGATATAATGAGCACACCTATTATTACTATAGAAGAGGATAAATCTATTGAGGAAGCTTTGGCGATCCTCAACAAGCATAAGATAAATCGCTTGCCTGTTGTTCACCATAGTTCCATCATTGGTATCGTAACAACAGAGATGATTATGACCAATGTTTCAATTGAAAAGCATGTTGATACTTAGCTTTGAACAGTTTCTGTCATACTCATGTGACCGGACAACGAGCATTCAATGGCAAGTGTACCTCA
>DASSCH010000109.1:0-3777 GCA_035697905.1 Nitrososphaeraceae archaeon | reverse complement strand
TCCGATCTTTCTAAATATAATACGGTCCTTATATGGTGCCGTGCTTTTTCATTCCTGTTCGGTAGTGCTCAAATATCATAACGCTTGCGCATTAGCCTAATAGTAAACAATTCTAGGTATTTAGCCGTCGGGAATCGCGTTAGTAACAAATTGGATCGAAATCGTTTCTGAGGAAGGACTCAGAAGACCTAGACACTAAAGTTGAGGTCTAGGACCAGTGGGATTTGAACCTTGCTGGTAAATGGGGTCAGTTCATTGAGTTGAATAAAGCGGACCCAAGGCGATTTTGAACCATGCTGTTATGTTACGGGCATGACCGAGTGTTAACTGTTGACTACTGTTCTCTAATGATGCCAATGAAGAAGTTCACATCTGTTATGCACCAACTACAACTTGATCTGGGATAATCTCCTGAGGATCAACCATAGTATTGGAGCACCGAACGCAACAATGGAATAAAATAGCATTAGAATATTCCAATTTAAGTAGGATCAGAAATCCAATGGCTCAGAATATCATAAAACATCCAGGAACTTGTACACCTCTAGCATTGAAAGCAGATCGCCTTAGTTGCTCTTTTCGTGGTTTCATCATCCTGATAGAATGGTTTCAGTTGATATGTTTCAGACAAAAGGTACAAGAATAATGAGACGATTAGAAAAATAACTGCACTTGCTTCAAAGTAATAATCGAACCACTCTTTGTCAATATTTGGCTTGGGTTCTGTCAGATATAACACTAGCAAAATCGCGCTTATACCGATGAACCAACTTGTAATAATGGTCTGTCTTTCATTTGCGATTTTCCACCCACTCAATATCGTGTTCTATCCGCCACGCATTTATAAAAGTTAGAAAAACAACAGAGAAATTTTGCAGAAATGATCTACTGTACTCATTAGGACAAAGTCTAAAAGGCAATAACATTCACTCAGATTGAAATTATGCTGTTCAGGGATTACATTGGAAAGATGGCAACTTGCAACAAATGTGGTAGCATCAGAAAAATTGTGGCACAATACACAAGGAATATGGAGGATAATCCACCTGGTCCTTCCTTTTTGTTATGCAAAGACTGTGCAGTGATCAAAATAAGAAGACATTAAAATAGAAAACAAATTTTTGAATCGGATATTAGATCCCTTTATTGGTATGAGTCAATAAACTTTGTATGTGGCGATTAAGTACCCTAGAAGTGAGGATACCAGCGGTACACGGGAAGGACTTCCTGTTACTAGATCTCGTATTGAGAAAATATTTCCGAAATTGACGCAGGCTCAGATGGATCGTATTGCATTGTACGGCCGTACTCGTTCAGTCAAACCCGGTGACATCTTAATTGAACAAGGAGATAGTCCAATGCCATTTTTTGTTGTAATGACAGGGGAAGTAGAGATTGTGAGCCCTTTCGGAACCCACGAGACTCTCATAACCGTCCATGGCAACGGCCAATTCACAGGGGACGTTAACATGATATCTGGTCGTCGATCGATTGTTCGAGCACGGACTACAGTACCAAGCGAAGTAATCGAACTTCAGAACAAGGATTTACTGAGATTAGTACAAAATGATGCTGAGCTCAGCGAGATATTAATGAGGGCTTTCATCCTTCGCAGAGTAGAGTTAATAGCTGCCGGTGTGGGAGACCTTATCCTTATTGGTTCAGCTCATTCTGCCGGCACGTTGCGCATTAAAGATTTTCTATTGAGGAATGGCCATCCATATTCCTACGTAGATTTGGAACAAGACTCTGACGTGCAGAATCTATTGGATAGTTTCCAAACCTCCGCAAATGATATTCCAGTATTGATCTGTCGCGGTCAAGTGGTATTACGGAATCCCAATAATCAGGAAATCGCAGACTGCCTAGGGTTCAACGAGTCTATCGACCAAACTCAGGCGCGTGATCTGGTTATCGTTGGTGCCGGCCCTTCAGGACTGGCTGCCGCAGTGTACGGTGCATCAGAAGGACTGGATGTGGTAGTACTAGAAACGAGTTCTCCTGGCGGTCAAGCTGGTTCAAGCTCGAAAATTGAAAACTACTTAGGATTTCCCACCGGCATCTCGGGTCAGGATCTAGCAGGCAGGGCTTATATGCAAGCGCAGAAGTTTGGTGCTAAGATGCTAATATCTAGGGCAACAAGAATTCTCTGTGATCATCGGCCCTACATCGTAGAAACTGAATCCGGCGCTCGAATTCCAGCCCGAACAGTCTTGATAGCAACGGGTGCTCAGTATCGAAGACTACCATTGGAGCACCTTTCCCAATTTGAAGGCGCAGGTGTTTATTATGGTGCCACTTTTGTGGAAAGACAATTGTGTGGAGAGGATGAAGTAATTGTTGTCGGTGGTGGAAATTCAGCTGGTCAGGCTGCTGTCTATTTGGCAGAGACAGCAAAACGAGTCTACGTCCTCGTAAGATCTGCTAGTTTGGCAACTAGTATGTCACGCTATCTAATCCACAGGATTGAAGAAGCCAATAATATCGTAGTCAAGTCCAACACAGAGATTATAACTCTTGAGGGTAACCACCAACTTGATTCAGTTCGCTGGCGAAATAATCAAACAGGCGAGACTGAGAAGCGCAACATAAAACACATATTCACCATGACTGGCGCCGATCCAAATACCGGTTGGCTTAATGATTGTCTTATGCTTGATCCAAAAGGCTTTATAATTACTGGTCCTGATCTGTCTCCTGAAAAGCTGAGGGCCGTAGGTTGGTCTCTTAAAAGGGAACCCTACTTGCTTGAAACAAGTTTACCAGGTGTTTTCGCGGCGGGGGATGTACGAGGCCGCAGCATTAAACGTGTTGCGGCTGCTGTTGGAGAGGGATCAACAGTGATCTCATTTGTTCATAAAATAATACAAGAATAGAAATACAAAAATAACTAGATCTCATAAAGATGTATTTAGATGGATTGGAGTGCAAAAAATTCAATGGGAAAGATTATTTTACTACCAGGTAGGAAAGATAAGGAAAATGAATTAATTCCGTAATTTTGAATTCACATTCATAACATGTATGTAATATCATAAGAATTTGTAGGATATGTATAAATACCTTTTTTTATGGCGTCTGCCTTGAGGCCGAGTCTAATTGCTGTTGCAAAAATATTGATCACTTCCTCAGCATGTGTTCCTAGCAGATGAGCACCTAGTATTCGGTCAGTAGTATCCTCAACTAGTACCTTATAACCTGAACAGTTTTCCCCTACTCTACGAGAACTGTACCAAGAAGAAGTATCTTGAAAATTAGTTTTAAAGTGAAGATCTAATTGCTTTGCCATATGTTCCTGAAGACCGACTGAGGTTAATGGTGGAATAGTGAATACTACACTAGGAATTCCTTCATAATTGGGTTTTTGATGGTTTCCCTCGAGTAAATTTTGAGCTACAGCATGTCCCTCGTAGGCAGCCACGGGGGTTAATGGAATTCCCCGCGTCGCAGCTGCGTCACCTGCTGCGTACACAGATGGGTTAGAGATACTTTGAAGATATTCATTTACCTTAATCCCACCCTTCACGTCGAGTTGTACGCCACCTGATTGCAAATCAAGATTGTCTGTATCAGGAACCCTACCTGCTCCGTGCACTACGAGATCTGTTTCCATAATCTCGCCTTGTTTATTATCGCCATGACTGTTCTCTGAAGTAGAAAGGTGAACAGCAAATTTTCTACCGTTATCTTTAGTATCTATTTTTTTTACGGATGACTCTAACTTAACATTGATGCCTACTTCGTTAGTTCTTTTGAGTAAAATATTAACTAGATCCG
>DASSCH010000108.1:0-2941 GCA_035697905.1 Nitrososphaeraceae archaeon | reverse complement strand
AAGCGTGAAATAAGACAAAGAGAAGAAGAAGGCACAATACTTGAGGAAGAATTGGATAATTGAATGAAAAAGAAACGGCAGCAGAAGGTAAAAGAACTGATGGTCTACGGCAATGGATAATTATTAAATTCTGTGCATGTGTCGTCTCTTGATTATGTCTCGTTACCCTAAAGATTCCTTAATTTTGAGATTCCTCTCAATTTTCATCCTGCGTCCTATCTAAGCTACATCGATTTTCTCAGCGAGTATATGATTACAAACCTTTCTGACATGCATGAATATGACAACCTCAACACCACCCAAACACATCACATTTGAAGCCTCTGAATAAGCAAATTATTCATGAATATTCATTAAATCTATTATCTAATAATAAAAGATAATGAGCAAGAAAAAGGATCTCGTTATCCAAGAAGAAATAGATAAATGCTTGAGATATTTTTCTGAAGATAATAATAATAAGTCAGCGCAAGAACAACTTTTGAGGCTTTTACAAGAAGTGCAAATTACTTTAGATGAACCAATAGTTGAAGATTCCATAAATGGTACGAGAATACGTTTTACCTATATCACAGCTATTAGCAGAAAAGGAGGAGGAATAGACGAGGCCATTATTAAATTTCAATATATGAAAGAAATCCCTGTTGATTATAGCAAGGTGCCTCTAGAACTTAGAGATAATATCACTGCTGCCTCTACTGTTAACGATACTATTTCTCACAACAACAATAATGCTATTGAAGAGGAAAACACAATAATAGAATCATATGATGAATTAGAAAAGGGTATTCCAACACTATGTGAAGTCCTTGGACTTTTGAAGAAGATTTACTTTATGCCCGAAGACTTTTCTAACAGATTAGTTGTTGATCGTATACATAAGCTAAGAGGCATGTTTAGCAAGGATGAGATACTTACTTTCCCATCAATTGATCTTAGCGATAATGCAGGCTTAATTCCTATTTGATATACAAGGGAAAATTATGAGTTCGTAGTAGAGGTTTCAGAATAACAACCATCGACGCAGAAATACAGCCCGAGGTAAGCATCTAGGCTTGTTACTAAGGGACAATTTCACAAACGAGTTTTCAAAGTGTGTACGAGATTAGGACCTAACCGCTTGGGGGTCTTTGCAGACTAACCGATGTCATTATTTGCATAACCGGCTCTAACTCTGGCGGAAGATGATCAATACTCATGCCAAATATAGATATTGGTTCGCTTGGTCCTCCTCGTCCTTTGGGAGCGATGTAACTCACTTCATAGCCAGTGGTCCAATCGACAAAGAGTAGCTCAATCCATCCTAGTTCACTGATTTGATTTCCGGCTAAGATCAATTTCCCAGGTGTCTGCCAACGGGCTCCACCATTATCACTACTGCTGACATTTACAAGGACATCCTTACTTTGCACTATTATCATGTTTTGAGACAATCTATCATGAAAATCCACAAGATCCTGGGCTGTTAGATTCATAATGATAAGACCACTTGATGGGTCAACGCTGCTAGCACCACGTGCAAAGTCTGGGTTTGTATCCATGTTTAAATAGCGTGATACTCGAACGATCCCTAAATCATCACTGCATCTAACTATAGAAGTACTGATATTCACCACGCTTTGTCCTGGGGGGCAAAACTCCACAAGCGTCTCCTTTAGTTGACTAGCCGCAATTTGTTTAGCCTCTTGACTGGTATTGTTCCGATCTGCTGGGGTCCAACCAGCCGGTAAATCAACTGTAAAACCGGTGTCGTCTGTATATGTTGTTGAATTTGTTGGTGCACTCATCGGTTGTACTTGTTGTTCCGACGGCGCAGATGTTGCAAACGCTGCCATGCTCGTGATAATCAAAACTATCAATAGCAAGGTGATAAAATGTGATAATAATAATAACATGAGTGAATTGATTATTCCGTGTGTAAATAAGCCTATCTTTTGACGGCTACATATCGCTTGCCATTTTGCTTTACCAAATGCAATACAACCTGAAGGATTTCAATTTCTTTAACCCAGCTTTGTGTGTGTCACGCGGAACAATATATGCCACTTTTAAGACATATAGATGGACAACTCATAGTATCGGTTAAGGACACGGGCTCAGGGATTGACCCTGAAATCATGTCAAGGCTTTTTACAAAGTTCACAACCAAATCCCAGACAGGCACCGGTCTTGGACTGTTCATTTCTAAGAGCATTATCGAAGCACATGGCGGTAAAATTTGGGCTGAAAACAATAAGGGCGGAAAAGGTGCAACATTCACATTTAGACTGCCCTTGTAACCCTCTGACTTGTATTTGCAGCTACATCCCCTAACCCTGTAGGATTATCAGGTTTTCTCCTTTAAAAAGAATATTTCTGACCCCTTATTGATTAAGGTCTCCTCCACCTTTAGTTGACTCAACTTCCCATTTCTGTAGTTCTCTGTCTAGTTTGGAATTAACTTAGGTGAACGGTTTGAATGTTTCCTTTTGAATGTCCTTCTCTTCCATATCTCTGAACGTACTCTTGGTCGATAAGACAATTGAACATTAGTTCTCTTAAGCATCTGGATCGGCTGTCCGGTAAGACCTTTTTTACTCTCGCCCTCTGTGACCTACAACAGCAGAGCTCTTGATTCTACTGCGGCCCAAAATGTTGTACTTCCATTTCGCACGGTTGCTATTATTGTTTCTCTCGTGGCTGAACCAGAAGAAAGCAAACCAATATTCTTTTATAGATTTGTTTGTACTCTTATATTCTCTTATATTGTCTGAAGAGAAGGAGAAAGAAAGAGAGACAGAGGAAGCCGCTAGAGAACCTATTAGTAAAAGTCGCGGTCGAATACTTATTGTAGATGACGAGGAAGATATCACTTTCTTTCTAAAAGAAGCGTTGGAGGAATTTGGAGGTTTTGAGGTTGTTACATTTAATGATCCATTGCTAGCACTTTCTAGCTTCAACA
>DASSCH010000107.1:0-4822 GCA_035697905.1 Nitrososphaeraceae archaeon | reverse complement strand
AACTATGAGTGATCAAGCAAACGAAATAGTCCAATATAAGTGGGGTGTTGCACACATTTTCAGTAGCTATAATAATACTTTGGTGCATATTACGGATCTTAGCGGGGCTGAGACAATTTCGTTTAGTTCAGGTGGTAGACATGTTACCGCTGATCGATATGAGTCTTCACCATATGCCGCGATGAAGTCCGCGGTGGCCGCAGCTGATATGGCCAAAACAAAAGGGATAAACGCTCTTCATATTAGGGTACGGGCCGTTGGCGGAGTGGGGCCGAGGATTCCGGGCCCAGGAGCCCAGGCAGCAATTAGGGCTTTAGCAAGGGCAGGCTTCCGAATTGGTAGAATAGATGATGTGACACCTATTCCCCATGATACCACTAGAAAGCCAGGTGGTAGAAGAGGACGAAGAGTCTAACTTAAGGGCCTGTTTTTTCTTATTAAAAATAGGACAAATAAATGCCGCATCGGCTGGCTAGCTAGTTGTGTATTTCAATTGAGTAGTTGCTGCTCATGACTTCAGGACGGAATGCCTGTTGGCTTGGTAAATTTCTGAATTCTACCCGGACTCTCTCTCGATAAGGATCAAGAATAATCTCCGAGTCTTGTGGCGAACCCGCGATATAGAACTTGTGATGAAAACACATAGGTACTGAATTGCTTCTTATAGAATCTGGGACTTGGGGATCAAAGATTATTTGGTTATCAACCAAGTTGATGTGCATCCCTAGAAATAGTTCGCGGACGGAGTAGACATACATTGCCAGTGACCATGCTTGCAAGATACATGAATTGAAGGGTTCTGGCCTATCCCCTCTGTAAGTCTCTGCGAACATCCCGTTCTCAGACAGTATTCTTTCCGCCATAGACTCGATATAGTAGAGAGCTTGTTCCTTACGTCCGTATTTTGTCTCAACGGCGGCCGCCCAGCCGGTGACAAGAGGCCAGATTGCCCCGTCATGATAAAGGCTTGGGTGATATTTTGGATCAAGAGAGCTGAGGGTTCTTACGCCCCAGGGCGTAGTAATGTCACTTTTTTCGATTCTTCTAATTACTGATTCGGCATGAGTCTTTAAATCAGTAACCCCGGTCAATAACATAACAAGCGCGTTAGGTCTTATACTAGCATCTTTAGTACCATTTCTCCTTATAGTATCAAAATAGAATCCCTCTTTGTTGTCCCAATATTCTGACTCTATCTTTTGCTTCAAGTTAGTTGCTCCCTTTTCCCACCTCTTGAGATGTAATTTGTCATCCATGATTTTCGCCAGGTCTATACCTATGTGTAAGCTTTCGTAGAATAGAGCCTGGACGTCGTTGGCACTCTTCCTCCTATCTATATGATCCATCCAAGTAGAATCTTGAATAGGTAGTTTTTCTGCAACACCAGTGAAACCGTGTTCAATTAGTCCATCGCCGTCAATATCTTTACTAAATCCACAGTTGATCAAATCAACTATATTGTCCCACCTTTTCTTAAGGTAACCAATGTTTCCAGTTGAATACACATATTCCCTGATACTCCACGGGAAGAGAAAAGTGGAGTCGGCCGATCCATAAGTAGTGTTATGGAGAAAAGCCTTTCCACTTATAATCATAGGGAGCTCACCTTTAATTGTACTTCTAGTTGTTCTCCTGGCTTGATGTTTTAAGAAATTCTCTAAGACCGACAAAGCAAATTCATAATCACCAATCGAAAGGTAACCCTTCAATGACCAACCTGTGTCTCTAGCCCAATAGTTTGGAAATCGAGGTAAACCTGCACAGATGCCGGGACCAAGCTCGTCGTATTCAGCTTTGAGATATTCCATTCCTGTTTTTGCCTTCTCAAAGGCTTTGGCGATTTTCACAATAGTCGGGTTTTGCTTAGAATTTGGCTGGATATCTAGCGTATTTGATGAAATAGCTAGGTCGAAATGTTCCTGTGTATCCTGTAAAAGCAACTTGTAATTGTCTCTAATGGTTTGGAATTCATCAAGACATTCTTTAGAACTATTGAAACTTCCCGCTGCAATCAAAGCGATTTCACTTGTACCTCCGGCGGGAATTTCGATATCATATGATAGTTCTAGATCGTTATCAAAAGTATCAACCAAGATTCGAGATGGTTTCAGTTCCTTAGGAGCAATGCCAATAGTTCCAAAGTAGTGAGCGATTCCTTTTCTTGCCGCAGTCTGCACTTGAAGACAATTTTCGTTCTCGATGAACTTAGAAGAATTACTCTGGGAAATAGCAGCTAGCCCATAGCTGGTGATATTTCCATCTATAATAAAATGAATGCGTACCTTACGCTTTGCCTTAATAGATCGCTTTCTGGGACTCAACCTGGGGAGATCTATACTTCTGTCAATTAGTTCAAGAATTGTCACGCATCCTTTTCGTTCTGTTGGTACAAACAACTTTCTTTTCACTTGAAGCCCGGCCAATTCATGTCTAGTTGAAAGAATGCCTTTCTCATGTCTTGAGGAGGCAACGAAATTGGGAAGCTTTTTTCTCACCTGATCTTCAATTGAAAGCTCTACAATAATTCTGCCAAATGCCCGTACTGGAGGTACATATAACCCCCCGTTGTCGTACCTGGCCCCCATCCATGTCCAATTGGCAGAGATGGAACCATTAGAAGAACAAACAATATACGCCTTCTTTCCAGATAGAATAAGAGGAGATGTGAAATTCTTAAAAATGGTATCTTCGTTGTTGGTATCGTAGATGAGATCTTCCAATATATTTGATGGAATAAGTATTTTCTCCTTTTGTTCACCAACATAGTCGATAAGTGTAAAGGGGATAATTATTTGTTCAAAACCTTCCAATTTGCTTAGGATTACGACCTTATGTTTTTTACCTTGTTGCAATCCTTCTTTACTCATAATAAGAAACCTTGCGCTCTGAAAAGGTCTAAATGGAAGTGGACGATTTTCTGAAATAGACGCTACGTTTACCATGTCTTCTGTAGTTGCTACGAAAATAGATTTCTTCGGATAGGGCATTTCATCCACATAAATGTCCAATGATACAACATTTCCTCCCAAAGGAATCGGAGGGTTTAGCAAGGAAAATATGAATCCATTATACTTGTCTTCTCCTGTGACTATGTTCACATTTCTTAAACTACCTTCAATATAAGAGAGTAAAGTGTGTGTTTTATCCAGTGTTCTAGCCATACTTGATCATTTCCGACTAGAACTAGTTCGAAGGGAAAGAGCATATAAAAGTATTCGAAGACAATAACGATTACAATAAGTAATTCTTAATATTAAATGGATCCTAGATATGGGCTCAGATCGACCTATGATTGGAGAACGGTGACCGTCTTATTGTCTGCTGCTAAAGAGAAAAATTTGGGTTAAGCGGATGATTTGACGGGATGAAAATTTGGTTGTCATCAACAACCTACGTATTGATAATAAATCGCCAACCAGAATAATGGGTGTACTTAATGTCAGCCCTGAATCATTTTACAAAGGATCGGTAAAAACGTCAAGAGATGATATTGAGAGTACAGCAAATTATGTCGAAGCTAGCGGCGCAAGCCTTATTGACATAGGTGGAATGTCCACTGCTCCCTATCTAAGGACGTACATTTCAATTAAGGAGGAAACAAAGCGAGTCGCGGAAGCAGTGAGTCTAGTAAAGAAGTGTTGTGCTTTGCCGATATCAGTTGACACACCCAGAGCTGAAGTCGCCGAGGAGGCAATAAAGAGTGGTGCCACACTCGTTAACGATGTAACAGGATTAAAATTTGACAAGAACATGGCTAATATGATCGCCGCCTATGGAGTCGCAGTTATAGTTGGAGCACATAGCAAGGATCGTATTTCTGGTACCCTATCTTCCACCCTTAAAGCATTGCGTGAAAGTCTGAAGCTAGCCAAAGGTGCGGGAATTGCTGAGAACAAGATCATAGTGGATCCATCTATTGGTTTCTTTAGAAGGGACGTTACGAATGACTTTAGCACTAGGGTGACAAGTTTGTCTTGGTATGCTCGTGACCAGCAGATAATAAGGAATCTAAATAGACTAAAATGTCTTTCCAAACCGATCTCTGTTGGAGTTTCAAGTAAATCCTTTATAGGAGAACTTTTCAATTTGAAGATTGGCGAAAGGCTAGTTCCCGACCTCATTTCGGAACTGAAATGCGCACTCGATGGTGCAAAAATATTGCGGACACACCATGTCAAAGAAACCTCACTCGCCCTTAAAGCATGCAAGTTGTTCGGAATTGGTAAATGAAATTTCTCCGACAACTAACATTGCAGCAATTCAAGCCTGTTAAAATCGATCGGGACCGTATGTTCTTCCTTTGGTAACCTATTTTTTGAAACACAAAATTGAACACTACTTAGTATTGACAAATCTGTAGCATCTTAAGCTGAATTTTGTCTTTGACAAAATATATAAGATCTAAAGAATTACACAAAACAAATCAATTTACACGTTTACTTCATACGGAACAGAATCAGGAATAATAATCGAAAATTCAGCTGCTATTCATAATTTAATTACTGGACAAACATAAGTTTATTCATGCCTCGGTCAAGGTGCTATGGAGAAACACACAGACCATTAGTAGCAGTAGTAACATCCAATTGTAAGCCAGTCTTGCGCAAACATGGAATGCAGAGAAATACAAGTTAATTGCAAAGTGATGGATGAAACAAATAGGACTATCAATCAAACCATGTTACCTCGACATATGCAACATATTAACACAATTTAAATAAAGCAAGTTTGGGGGTCGGTGTAGGGCAGGAAACGGCATCGCTCAATTGCCTACACTGCCCCCTTTCTTCAAATTAACTGTTTTAGCATATTTTAAGAATGC
>DASSCH010000106.1:0-2720 GCA_035697905.1 Nitrososphaeraceae archaeon | reverse complement strand
TCAATTCCGCAGTCAAATATGTGATGAAGTATTCACCTATTTAGCATCCAGATGCCTCGTACTAGACATTCCAATAAATTGAAAATGTCAAGGGCCATGACATACATCTTTTAACTGTATATAGTATATTGGCCGTAAGTCTCCTACATGAGTCGGACATGACCAGGGGTATGCACCTGCAGAGTCAGAATAACTCTATGCTTTATTAAGTAAATAAGCAGCGGTTAATTCCTTTCCATAGATATAGGTGAATAAACATTGAAATCAAACGATAGCGGACCTCGTTTTTGTTTGGAGATCTGGGGTACAGATTACAATAAGATTAGGGATACTTGCTTTTTAGCGGAGAAACTAGGCTACAATGGTTTCTTCTATGGTGAATCATTATCAGACATTGATTTGGATTGTTGGACTGTATTGTCTAATTTATCAGGTTTAACAAATAAAATAAAGCTGGGCCCTGTTATAACTTACCTATTACCCCAATACAGGAGTATTGCGCTTTTAGCAAAACAGGCTGTAACTTTACAAGAAATTTCAGGGGGAAGATTGGAATTTAGGACAGGTGTCGGTGCATTACCGCAGTGGGCCTCACGGTGGTGGCATCCATATGGGATTGAATATCCAAGCAATGTACAAAGAGTATGTATGCTAGATGAGGGAATTTTTCTTCTTCGCAAATTGTGGAGGTATGACAGTGATGATGAACCATCGGTTCACTATTCCGGGAAATATTTTAAGCTTAACGGAGCACCGTCAATGAAACCGAGCAAAACAATTCCTATAACAATCGCTGCAATGAAGAAAAAGACTATGCAAATAGCAAGCAAACACGCTGATGTGTGGGAGTCATCCTATTTAACTCCCGATCAATTAGCTGCATTAAACAAAAAATTTGAAGTTATGGAGTCTACTTCCAACCAAAATAGCAAACAAGATTGTGTTGGTGAGAAATTAATCAAAAAATCTATCGAGCTAGATGTTCTAATAGCCGATTCTGATTCTGATCTCGAACATAAGAAAAGAATATTTGCTAGAGAAAGAGGTCCCGCCACAGCTCAGATGATATTCAAATATGGTCTGGTTGGAAGGCCAAGCAAAGTAGCTGAAAGGCTCAAAAATTATATTGATGTAGGTGTAGACCAATTCTTTCTTGCCTTTCAAGACCCTTTTGATTCCAATGCATTGGAGTTATTTACAGAGGCTTTCAGATAATAATAGAATATTGATGATCTAATTATAGAAAGCTCTACTCCTGCGATTCCACTCTCCACCTGTGAACAAATGAAATACATAAAATGTAGTCTGCAGTGAGGATTAAGATAATGGCAAGATTTACATTCTTTGACAACACTTCGTTCCATATATCTATCTGTTGGCCATAGGCAATCGTTGATAAGAAGATCTCAAGCAAACGGTACCAATTTGACAATATCTAGTTCTATTTTATACTGAGTGTTCGAGGAGTGTTACTTGCCAGGCTCCCCTTTGACGCTATTTACTGGCAAAGGAGTTTTTTGGAAACTGAGTTGCCTTAGCGTCCTACTCACCAAACCGAAGGGTTCTTCAGTGAAACCGTTAAATCGGCCAGTGTACATTACAATACTAAAATGGCTGATGACACTGATGTTAAAGACACGAAGGAAGGAAAATTCCCCGAAGTCCCCGATGAAGCCATAGTAAAGCCTGAGGATGAGAGGCCAGTAAAGATGGCAAAAAATCCCGAAGAAGAGCTACCGGGCGAAGAAAATAAGCATGATGATGAAGGCATAGATGATAGCACTGATATGGACGGAGACGGCAGTCCCGATTTGTGAGCGAACCGCGACTTCTTGCAATCTAGTCAGGTTCTGAATGTCTTCAAATCTTCACAAGTGCGTCCACAGATGTCATTGAAATAGGCCTAACCTTCTACGATGCCTCTTTATCGGCTTCCAAAAGGATTGAATTTGCTGAATAGTCAACATCTGCTGCTATGATAACAGGTACTGACGTAGAATTTTTTGCTTCCCTTAATAATCTAGAGAATTCTTTAGCGTTTTTGGCTCGATAGCCATAGGCACCAAAGCTTTCTGCAAGTTTGACAAAATCAGGATTGTTGAATTTTGTAAATGCACTCCTTCCAAATTCCATATACTGCTTCGCAGAAATAATGCCAAAGTCATAATCACACCAAACTACTATTATTATTGGTAGGTTCAAGCGGACGGCTGTTTCTAATTCCTGTACATTCATCAAAAAACCACCATCGCCGCATATTGCGACAACCTTTTGTTCTGGTTTTACGAGTTGGGCTGCAATTGCGCCTGGCAGTGCAAATCCCATGGAACAAAAACCGTTGGTAATCAAGCAGGTATTTGGGACATAGGTGTCGTAGACCTTTGCTATCCATAATTTGTGAGCTCCAACGTCAGAAATAACAATGTCACGGTCATCTAGGATATCGCGTATATCAATAATGAGTTTCTCAGGTTTGATAGGATATGAAAGATCATTTCTAAATCGTTGGATCCTCCACGTAACCTCTTCCTTTATTTGCTTGAATATGTCTGGAATTTCTTTACGTAGAAATCCTGCAGGATTAGGATTATTTCCCTTTTCCTTTCGTAGCTCATCAAGTATCGCCTTTATAGTATATTCTATGTCTGCTGCAATTTCAACAGCAGCGGGATAGTACGTGTCAACCTCAGCAGGAGTAAAATCAATATGAATGATGTCCT
>DASSCH010000105.1:0-3748 GCA_035697905.1 Nitrososphaeraceae archaeon | reverse complement strand
ATTTAAAAGCCTACGAAGAATCCACTTTTTGAAGCGATATATATCACTTCAAGGTACAACTTACGCAGTATCATTATCATCACCACTCTTAATTCAAAGTAGCTTGACTGTCTTACTATACACGATGCAAATGCCATTTCGTTTGCCAAGTTCTGATGAAGCAGAAGAAAGAAAATAACCTAGTCCTTTAGCGTAGAGGTTTCTGGTGAAGCCAGTCTTGATATCTCAGGGTATTTTTTCAGATTATCGTTATGATTAAGAGAATTGATTGTATCTTTTTGTCCTTGGTCATACAGTTTTGAAATTGTGCCTGTAGAGTAATCAGCCCACTTTTCAGAGATGGCATCCTGATCATCCTTCCTTTCTATGCGCACCACTTTATGAAGTACAAACCCTCCTCTTAGGAGCTCTAGGTATGTTCTTTTCTTTTTTTGACTGCGCGACTTACTAGTACCTTCTTCTCGTTCTAGAAAAAGCCTGAGGTTTGACTGTGTTTGAGAATCTTTCGGTACATAATGAATTAGTAACTCTCTTGCTAATTTTATGTAATCATTTACTAGTTCCGCTACCTTTTCGTCATACTCCGTCTTGTCATGAAATAGGATATCGTTTTTCCTATCCAATTGCCCATCACGATCTTGTGAAACAGTAACCCCTTCTTCTTCTGATGGCCATAAATTGACAATATAGACCTCACTGAAATCTGGGACTTTAAGTATATCTTCATAATGGCTCTTTTTTTCTCCTGCAGCAATTATTTTAAATATCTCCCTTTCAAGATTTTCAGGCCCTATACTATCTATCCAGTATCTTTGGTGTTCATTGATGACTTCTCTTAGTGGAGTGTTGTTGATATATTGTCCATCCCAGAAGTATCTTTTGATAGGTGAGCGGGTTATTTCATATAGTTCATCCTTTTCGTCCTTGATCGACACTTCCTCCGAATTGTATTTGAATTGAATTGAATCCATTACTGTATAGCTGTAGTTTACTGGAACAGATGCACTTGCCAAGATATGTTCAACATCTAGACCTTCATCATAAAATATAGCATACTTGCTACTTTTCTCACTTCCATAAACGGACCATCGCAGAGAGTCCACTTTCCCGCCTCCTCGATGGTCGCGGAGGACATGTTGGACTAGAGCCCTGTTTGGTCCCGCCTCTTCTGGTTTGCCATTTTTATTAGCCTTAAAATTCCTCCTACAAATCTTACATTTCGTGCTCATGTCAGGATAGCTGTCAAATGCTACCGTATTACCTTGCTGTACATCAACTGCAATGACAAGAAGCCTTGGGTCGCCATCTTTATCATTTGTTGAAATTGAAGATGGAATATATTTTGTTTTAAGAATCCGCTTTAGTGGTTCGTTAGTATACCTAAACCATAAGTTATTTGGGCCTAATGCAGAATTGCTGTAAAATTTATAGTCCATTTTTGGGAGGGCGATGGGTGTAGGGATGTTGTCAATTCCAAATGCCAAGGGAGAAAATACGTTCTGAGCTCCATGTAAAAGCAGTTGAGGTATAGAGAAATATCGTCTTGCGGCTTCATCAGAAGCTTGAGTATCGAAATACTCCTTTAATTGTTTGTAAAATTGCTCATCAAAATATGGATTTATCTTAGAATAGAGTTGTACGGATGCATCAAGCCACGACTCTCCAAACTTTCTCATCGTCCCCAATGATCTCCATCCAGCTAAGAATAGTGGATTAGCTTCTACTCCTGTTATTGTTTGCGAGTCTATCCAAAACTCTTCAAGTTTCTCTGCGGAACCTTCCCAACATTCTAATCTACTCCAAGTGGGATGCTTTTTCTTGTTTTCCATAACATGGCTAACAATAATTGCAGCGTTTATTGCACCTATTGAGGTACCTGCAATAATATCAAAGACATTCTCATCTATGCTATTCTGTCTTTTCAGGTTTTCTGAGATCTGAGTGTATAATATTTTATAAGCGCCAGCCTCGTATGCACCAAGTGCAGCGCCTCCTTGAAAGATTAACACTCTTTGCTCTTTGGGGACTTTCTGACTCATTAATAACATCACAGACTCGCTTTCTTGTAGCAACCGAATGACTAAAATCTGTTAAAAGAAGTTCGTCTCTTTGCACTACACGATAATTAAAAAGTATATATCCATTTTTTGGTATTGTCTGGTTCCTCTGTCCAAACTTTGACAAGGAAAAAGCACCGCTGACAACACTCTTCTTTATCTCTACGCAGGTAGGACTGAATTTCATATGAAAGAGCAAGAGCATCATAACAATGTGTGACGCAAGCTCTATTTTTCCTATAAAAGTAAAATTATCAGTCTTTGTTCTAAGGTAACCAAATAAAGACCATTGACAGCAGACCAGGATAAATAATGCAAGAATATCATAGAAAACTAGCACCAGATTGTTAGCCTGGCGCGAATAGCACTGACAGTTAGCAATTCATATATCGCCCGTCTCATACTGCGAGCTTGGGACGGATGACATCTGCAACTGCTTCGGCGATTTTAGGACTATACTCTTCCCGAGCCTTCTTAGATTGTTCAATTTGTACACCACCATTCGGGCTGAGGCGGTTAACAATGTTATTTGAGTTATTACCGTTAAAGTTTTCTGGGCATGTCTTGTCATCGCTGTAATAATCACCACCAATTGCTACTACTATACCAGATCCGGAGATAGCATCAGCAATAGCCCTTTTAATTTCACACTTCAGATCATATGGTATTGTTCCTCCAATGCAAATGGAATTCTTTTCGCCGTTCCATCCATGGAAGGCAATGGCGTATTTGAATTGACGCCCGATAATCGTTTTAAGCTTGGGAAACGATTCCTCGCTAATATCTGTAGAAGTAATGTGCCAACGAGCAAAGGCGCCACCATCTTCTTTTTTATTAAAGCCTTTGCACATCCATAAAGAAACACATTTGGACGGAAGAATCTGTTTGGCAACTTCTTCAGCCTGCTCATCCGTATGTTCTTCGATATCGCCACCATGGGGGGCGATGACAACTAGTTCTGTATTATAGCCATCGTCAGTTAGCTCTTCAATAAATTCATTGTAGGCTTTTGCATCATCTTCTGAAAGACCAACAGCTGCGACCTGGGGATTAATCTTACCCTGGAAAGGTTCCTCAGTGGGCACGCCGAAGCGTTTCCCAACATCAACAAGATTTACGTAGTCTAGAAATACTTCATTTGGTTGCTCATGATGCGCGTTCTCTATCGTATATAATGCAAATGTTGTCTCACGTTCTTTAGGCCTTTATATGCTCACTCTATTCTAAAGGATTCGAGACGTACAAACAAGGGATGTATGAATTAGCTATGGATTACTTTGACAGCGCATTAACTATTAGATCCAAATAATACTAATGCACTAAACAACAAAGGTGGATCTCTCGCAGGATTGGGAAGATATGAAGAAGCTATACATACTTTGACAGGATATTAAATAATGATCCCAATTATGATCCAGCATTAGTCAACAAGGGTGCAGCTCAGGCAATTTAGGAAGACATCAAGAGGCTATTGAGTATTTTGAAACAGCCTCCTTGCTTCAACAATCAAGCTCTAGTACGATCTCAACTTCAAGTGACAGGAATAATCATTCTTTAATAAATGTTGGAGTAAAGGATCCTCTCACGAGGAATATACTACTGCGATATTACCCTAATTTGGACTTAAAATTGGATGATCTAGGATATAAGGGAACGTATGTGACGTATGAATTATATCATGTTTCACACGC
>DASSCH010000104.1:0-3905 GCA_035697905.1 Nitrososphaeraceae archaeon | reverse complement strand
TAAGAGGCTGGAGAAAGCTGACTGGCTGAGGTCGTGGGTTCAAATCCCACCCGGTCCATTTCTTTCTGTGAGTGAACTACGGTATTGAATTACGTTTGTTCTGGGCAATTGTCGAACAAATTCAGCAGCACTGCGAGCTTGGAAATAGGAGGTAGCAAGAAGAGAGATGACTGCCGTACCTTCAGTAACAATAAACATCATCTGCAACAACAAGTCCGATAGCCACTCAGACTGATAGCGGATAATAGCGTGTAGTAGACTTCCACGAACCATTTAAGAAATGAATATGATGACTTGCTCTGAGTTTAGTACGACTCATATGGGTAGTATTGGATGGCTATCCGGCTTTCTAGCCTTTGGGTGATGTCATTTTCTTGCTTTTCCCCTCTGCTCTATCCTATTTTCTAAGTCATCGCTGTGCCAATTGATCTAGGATGATAATGTTTGTAATGTTCAATGTATTCCTCTAATGAATGAAATGCTTCGGCGCATTCGTCACATATGTAATTGTACTTAGTTAGACGTGACTGGCTGTTATTATGGTGGTGATGGACAACTTCACTCATTTTACTATGGTAATTGTTACAATTCAATAAGATATAACACTTTTGCAGATAATCAAAGAGAATTAGCTTTATTGACTGATAGCTTTTGAGTAAATTAACAAAAATAGCAAAAATAACAAAAAATTCTAACTATTCATATAGAATCCTGACTGAGGTCGTGGATTCAAATAATAATCCCACCCGGTCCACCATTATCTACGAGAGATTTACGGTATTGAATTGAGCTTGGTTGAGGTGATTATCGGACAAATTTAGCAGCAATGCCAATGCCGTATCCTACCTGTTGTCCGACATTTTGTCCGACAAAAGTTAAAATTTTTACAAAAAGCGTCGGACACTTCCAACGGTAGACTGACAACCTAAAAATTATGTACAAACCTTATTAATTTGAGATCGAAAATTAGATTATTACTTGAACTCAAGGATTATCATCATGACTACGGGATTCGCAGTTGTTGGTATCTTATTATTATTTAATCTCGAACCAGCTTTTTCAGTTTCAATGGCAGTTTTTTCTCATGGTAAGGACACCTTTTCATCTTCTGATCTTGGAGTTACCGAACTGGATAGCAAATTGGCAAGCAAAATAAAAGGTGGTATGTATACCCAAGTCACAGCTAACACTATATCTGATATTTTTACAAGACCATTTGAACACCAGGTAGAAATCGATGCAAACCAAATTTTTGCAAATGAAACCCTTAAGCGTGAAATAATTAACAAGTCTGGATCCTTTGAATTTACCATTCCTAGCCTAAACTATAGTTTGTTAGGCTTTAACATATCGGCTTCTGATGTTAAAGTGAATGCGAATGCGAAACAGGTAATGGATGATAGTGGTGGTCAAAGCAATAAAACGAGAATCGATTTTCCAGTGATGCTAGCCAGAAGCGTAAATGTAAGTAATGATATGATCAGCCAAAAATACGAAAATGTAGATTTATCGTCCATCTATGCCTTTTACGATCCTGAGACTGACAAGTTCACATTCCATATTCCCTATGAAATAGCAGCTCGGTATCTGATTAGTGGATCATAGTGATTATATTAAAAGGTCGTGGGTTCAAATCCCACTTAAGAGCGAGTGGAATTATTCACTCAAATCTGTCTCCCATCCCACCGAACCCGCAACTATTTTGAGCCGAATCTGCAAAAGTTTATAACTTTAGTAGCTTTTCGTGCCTAGTTCACTACGCTATTGATGAATATTTTTCTTGAATAATGCCTTACGTGAAGAGTTATGTCGAGAACATATTATTGCTTCAATTGCCACCATTGGAGTAAAAGGATAGGAGGGTCTAATAACCCCTTTATCATCAGATAGACGTCTGAGAAAATAATAGACTCAAATCATGTAAATGAATATATTAAAAATTTAAGTAATTCTGAAAGAATTCAGTAAGCTGAAAAGTATGGCTCTAAAAGAGGATAACCATTTAGTCCTTGGTTGGCAGGTTAATACTGAAGGGCATCCGATATACTGGCTGAATGAGAACGTAAAAGTTGGACTGCAACACAATAGTGATCTTTTGCGCGTTTCTGCAGATGTTATGGACAGCCATACAGTAATCGTCGCACAATCTGGATCTGGAAAATCATTCTTTTTAGGCAGACTTGTAGAGGAGTTGCTATTGCGGACAAAGTGCAGATGTTTGATCTTTGACCCAGATGGGGATTTTTCCCGTATGGATCAAATCAATGAAGGTGTATGGCAAGAGCGCAGCTACGACTTACGCTCTGGCAACGCATTATTGTCTCATGACACAAAGAATGCCTTTCTGTCATCTTGGAGAGGGATCCAAAAACGAGTAAGGACTCACCGGCCTCTCAGTAGTGGTTCGATCGGGCAGCATCTAGACATTTGGTGGCCCGGCCTGTCCATAGATATGCTTGAAGAAGTGTTTGATGATCCCATGAAGCGAAGCGAATTGTATCACTGTCATTCATTTGTCAGAGCGATTTCTGAGCTACAGATGATAAGGACCAAACTTGGCAAGCAGGAGGGAGCACTAATTGACAGAGCAGAGCAGATCTACAATGCTTGGGGAGATAAGAATAACATGACAGATAAAATTGAAGCTTTTTTGAGTCAAGAATTTGAAATCCCACAGGCAGGACAAGTTGGGACAATTTATCCCATTCCATTTGTAAGTTGGTCTATGCATAAGGATCCGGCCAAAAGAAAAGAAGCAATGGAACAGGTTAAAAGGAGAGCAACGTCATCCTTACGGTACTTCACCAAAGAAATGGCTAGATTCTATTTTGGAAAAGCACATGAATATGAAGCAACTGACATTATAGCGAAAGAACTGCCTAAATCATCTAGAGAGCTACCACGACTAGATATAGTAGACCTTGCTTCCTTGCCTGATAACAACACGCGTTATCTTGTTACTAACACAATAATTGCTGAAGAGTGGGAAAGAGCTAGACAGAATTGGTGGGAAATCATGGTCGAAAATATGGATGATACAAGAGTACCAGTATTTGTGGTCTTAGAGGAAGCTCACAATTTTATTCCTGAAGAACCTCGCAACAGAGCTCAAGCAGCATTAAGAGACCAATTCCGTACAATTGCTGCGGAAGGTAGAAAATATGGGCTATTCCTTATCTTGGTTAGTCAACGGCCCGATAAACTCGATCACCTGATTCTTTCAGAATGCGCAAATAAAGCCATTATGAGGTTGGACTCAAGAACAATTGTGCAATTGGTAAGAGAAAAACTGGGTCTGCAGGATATAGACCCTTACATGTTAGATAGAACAATTCAGTTCAAAAAGGGCAGGGTATTGGTTACGGGCCAATGGACTTCACGGCCAGAAATATTTTACTGCGCAGCCCGTAGAACACTTCAAGGAGGACGAGATTTGCAGAAGAAGTACTGGGCTCGACCACATTCGCCTACACCGACAAGCTTCGCTTAGTTACTACTGACAATTAGATCCTTTCGGATGATTCAATTGTGCTACTCCCAGTGATGAATACAGAAAATCCTAGCTTCTTGATTCAAATGAATTTTTGCCTACATCCCGGACTGACCCGCAGTCCTGTATATCACGAATTACAAAGGTATTTGTCAGAAAAAGTGTATATACGTACAATCAAAACGGGTGGCAAAATAGGATCATTTCTGTCTTGCATTCCACCGAACCAGCACCAATAGCATCCCATAACTAATACCGCATCTTTATAAAATGACCGGAGCCGCACAATTATTCTTGCCATTATTCATTGAGTACAAATTTTGAAGTTTTTTTTGTCGAGTCCCTCTGGGCCCATGATTTTTAACCAATAAGTGCGCATCCACATGACCGAGTCAAACCATTTTGGTAAGAGGGA